>JADJCV010000002.1 GCA_016703025.1 Candidatus Avedoeria danica | reverse complement strand
TTACCGCTGAGTTGGCGGCGCTCGGCTATCACAAGGAGCGTGGCGAATGGCGACGGGCGAAAGAGCCGAGGCTGAGCCTGGCGGAATTCTCCCGACGAGGACGCCAAGCGGTTCAAGCGCTGGCATCAAGACTAAGGGCGGTTCGAACAACTGGAGATTCTACGGCGCTGCACCCAGCATCCGCCGCGCAGGCCGGCGAACTCTCGCGGCGTGTGGCCGGCGGATCATCGCGCGCTTGTCGAGCGGCAAGGATTCGGTCGAAGCCGGTGCTTCCGGCAGCGCTGCGCTGAGATTCGGCGCGGCGGATTGCGCGCGTCGCGCCGGCTGTCGAGCGGCGCTGCTGATTGACCGGATCGTCGTCACATGGCTGCGCACAGTACGTCGAGTCCATCCGCAGTCGGGTGATATGGTGCTAACCAAAGGCCGCCTACTATGACAAGGCGGTCAGCCTGGCGCAGGCCGACCACGTGCGCGCACTGCTTGCGCTCGCCAGGTTCGCCGGCTGGCGCTGCCCGCGGTCCAGTGAACATGACCACGGGCAATCAGTTGAACATTGCCGGGTAGAGCGTCCAGCCGAGCAATGCGACGGCGACTTATCCACAGCCTTGCGATACAATGTCGCACTATTGCTCTTATGTATACCTAGTGCCGCCACATGCCTGCACAATACTGACAATGCCGCTACGTTCTGATATCCTGCCCGGTTGAACCACCAACTGCACGGCGAACCGTCGGCAACCATCGTGGGGGATTGAATGGCGGACAGGATCATGGGCAGCAAGGCAACCGGCATCCGACTTGGCGCTGAGCACGTCGCGCGCTTGGAGGCACTGGCGCCGCTGTTCGGCGGCAATCGGGCGGCAACCGTCCGCGCGGCGCTCGACGTGTTGGCCGAAGTCGTCGCCGTGCCGAGCGCTCTCTCGTTAGCGCTCAGCGGCGCGCCGGAAGCGCTGCGCAGTATGGCCGCGTGCCGCGGGAACGTTCAAGGCGACTGACGCCGAGCAAGGCGGGAGGAATCGATGGCCAAGCGCGGGGAGGGTGAGGGCAGTATCAGCCCATTCAAGGAGGGCTTATGGGTTGCCCGGTTGACCCTGCCCGGTGGGAAGCGAAAGGCACTCACGGTCCGACGCGGGCCGACGTCGCCAAGCTTGCCAAAGCGCTGCGGGAGCGTGACCAAGGCTGCCGTGGCCGACGATCGCCTGACCGTCGCCAGCTACTTGGAGCACTGGCTA
This sequence comes from Candidatus Avedoeria danica, assembly GCA_016703025.1. Classification (NCBI taxonomy): domain Bacteria; kingdom Bacillati; phylum Chloroflexota; class Ardenticatenia; order Candidatus Epilineales; family Candidatus Epilineaceae; genus Candidatus Avedoeria; species Candidatus Avedoeria danica. Next base: position 253,392 of record JADJCV010000002.1, on the reverse strand, counting down.
CAGAACGGCTGCCGGAACGTCCAGCCGTCTACAGGAACGCACTACGAATCGAACGTCCGCGTCCACATCGCGCCGTGCCTTGGCCGGCTGCGCCTCTCGAACTCAGCCCGCGTCACGTCGAGCAACTGATTGCCGAACGTATCGGCAGCCGGCAAAGTCGGCACGGTTGCCCGCGTGCGCGCCACGCCGCCGCTTGGTCAGGCCGTCCGGCAAGGGCTGTTGATCCGCAACGTCGCGTCCGGCGCCCATGCTGCCGTTCCTGCCGCCGAAGCCAAGGAACAGCGCGTTCCGTCGCCTGAGGAAGCACGGGCGATCTGGCTGGCCGCCTTCGAAGGGCATTGGCTTGAAGCCGCTGTTGCTGTGTCGATCGGCTGCGGCCTTCGCCAAGGCGAACTGCGCGCTGCGCTGGGCTGACGTTGACCTCGACGCTGCCCGCCCTGACCGTGCGCCAAGCCTGGCAGCGGGCCGGCAACGCTCAGCACTTGGCCGAACCCAAGACGCGCGCCAGCCGTGCGCCCGTGGCGATCCCGGCCAGCGTCGTTGCCATCGTGCGACGCCACAAGGCCGACCAAGCAAGGGCGCGGCTGGCCGCCGGCCGGCACATGGACGCCAGCGAAGCCCTCGTGTTCACGGCGAGCAACGGATCGGCCCTCGACGGTCGAACATCCTGCGCACGTTTCGATCGCGCTTGGCCGCCGCCGGGCTGCCGCCGATGCGCTGGCACCTCCGGCACGCGTGCGCGTCGTTGTTGCTCGCCAGCGGGTCGGACATCGCCACCGTGGCGCCGTGCTCCGGCACGCCAGCCCGACGACGACGCTGCGGACGTATGCCCATGCGTTGCCGGGCGGCATCGACGCGGCCGCGGCGACGATGGACGCCATTCTGACCGGCCGTTCGGCGGCGGGCGGGATCGGCTAGCCCTGGCTAGCTACAGCTAGCGGAAGGGCTGTGCGATCCGCGTTGGCATACGCGTTGGCATGCCGGGCCAGCTAGGCGCGGCCCTGAACGCTTCAAGCGACCGCATTTACTCTGTAAAAAGATGGAGCCACCCGACGGACTCGAACCGTCGACCTGCTCATTACGAGTCTAGGTCTGGCGCGTCCAGTGGATGCCATGGCGTACCATCATGCTCTGTAGATCGACCACCGGACGGGTTACGACGTCCAGCGGGTAGCAGCGAATGCCAGGCCGGTTGGCATACGCGTTGGCATACATCGCCCCCAAGTCGTGGCCGTGCCTTGCGGCTGCCATGAGACACGGCCACCCAGCCGACCGGCTAGTTGCGCGCGCGGCTCGATGCCGGCTCGTCATTGCAGACCACGTGTGAGAGTCGAGCGTACTTGTACCCGTATCCTCGTGAACGCCTACTGATCGGCTGGTCGTTAGATACTTGTATGTTTCACGTGAAACACTCAATGCCTGGTACATGGCGATCGCGTATGAATATACTAGGTTCAATCGGGTCTGCTGAGTATCCATTGCGACAGGGCTGCTGCTCTCGCAACAGATGCTCAGCCATTTGCACAGGAGGTGCTACCTTGGCTAATGATCTGTTTGTACTCGACACGACCCTACTTCGTCCGGTTGACGTCATGAACCGCTTGGGCGTATCCCGCGCCCGCCTCTATGCCTGGCTGGCCGACGGCACGCTCCCGAGCGTGCGCCTTGGCCGATCCGTCCGCATCCCGGCGGCCGACTTGGCTGATTGGATCGAAGAGCGGCGACGGGATGCCGGCTTGCCGGCGCGTGAGGACGGTTGAACGTGGCCGCGCTACATGGCGACGGCCGCCCTCGGACAAGGGCGGCCGTCCAGACACTTCAAGCACGCTCAGAATGCCATGCTCCACAAACGGTGGGCAAGTGTGAACGGCGGCCGCGTCCGGCGGCCTACGCCGCGCGGAAGGCGGCCGCGCCATGATCGCATTCAACAACGACCTGGATATGACTGCCCTGGCATCCGCCGTCACGGCCGCGGTTGAACGAACGGACCAAGCCAAGCGCGTCAAGGAGTCCATCGTCTTCCGCTGTCCCACGCCCGCGCACGAAGACGCCGACCCGTCCGCCAATTGGAATCCGGCCAAGGCGTTTGGTGCTGTCACTCGCGGCACTGCGAGCGGGACATGGATGGCGGCGGCGGGACGATCGCACTTGCGCGACTGCTTGGGATCGACCTGGACGGCTTCCGGACGCCTGCCGCCCGCACGATGGCCAATGCCGCCCACATCGCCGTTGCGCGGCCTAAGCGGCGTTCGAAGCCGCCGACAGGCGCCACTGCGGACCTGGACGCGTTCGCGGCCGCGCGCGGCCTCGACGCCGCCTTGCTGTGCGATACGTGGGGCGTGCGCGAAGAGCGGTTCAGCGGTCGGCCGGCGCTCCGCTATCCGACGGCGCTCCACATCGATCGGGCGAAGTTCTTGGACGACGCCAAGCCGAAGTACACATGGGCGGGCAAGGGTGGCGGCGCGCATTGGTACGGGCTGGCGCAGCTGGCGTCATTGGCCATGCCGGAAGGCGCCGCTGTCTACGTCGTCAACGGCGAACCGGCCGTTTGGGCGGCGCAGCTGCACGGCATTCCGGCCGTTTGCATGTGCGCAGGCGAAGCCGCCACGTCGGCGGCCACGGGCATCGCCGCGGACCTGGCCGCGTTCGTCGGCGCCGCCGCGCCCGTGCGTGTCGTCTACGATGCCGACGCCACCGGCCGGAGCGGCGGACCTGCCGTTGCCGCCGCACTGGCCGCCGCCGGCATCAATGCCGTGGCGCTTGACCTGTCGGCCGCACCGTGGCCCGACGGCATCCCGGAGCACGCCGATGTTGGCGACTTGGCGCAGGCGGTCGGCAGCGGCCTTGGCGCGGCGCTGGCGGCGCTGCCGGAGTTGGCCGAAGCCGCCGATGCTGGCGGGCGGCTGCCGCCCGGCACGATCTGCTTGGCCGACGTCGAGCCCGAGCGCGTGCGATGGATTTGGCTGGGCTGGCTGCCGGTCGGCAAGTTGACGATGCTGGACGGCGATCCGAACCTCGGCAAGTCCACCCTTGCGCTTGACATCGCGGCGCGCGTATCGCGCGGGCTACCGATGCCGGACGGTGCGCGAAGCGAACTCGACGGGCCGCGGGGCGTAGTCATCCTGTCGGCGGAGGACGGCTTGGCCGATACGACGTGGCCACGCCTTGACGCTGCCGGCGCCGACTTGGAACGGATCGTTGCGATCCTCGCCACGTCCAACGAAGAAGGCGCGCCAATGCCGACGTTGGCGGACGTCGCGCACGTGCGGGCGACGATCCGGGCGATCGACGCGGCGTTGGTCATCGTCGATCCGCTCATGGCGTATGTGCCGCAGGACGTCAACAGCTTCAAGGACCAAGACGTGCGCCGCGTTCTGACGCCGTGGATTCGACTGGCAACCGACACCGGCGCGGCCGTGCTCTTGGTCCGCCACTTGAACAAGTCCGCCGGGACGCAAGCGATCTACCGTGGCGGCGGATCGATCGGCATCATCGGCGCCGCCCGCTGCGGTTGGATGCTGGCCACGGATCCGGACGACGAACAGCGGCGCATCCTCGCGCACGTCAAGGGCAACTTGGGACCGCGGCCGGAATCGCTGGCGCTGCGCCCGGTGGCGGCGGACAACGGCGCATCCCGGATCGAATGGGGCGGCACGTCGCCATTGACAGCGGACGAGTTGACGACGCCGCCGAATCCGGATGTGCGCACTGCAAAGCGCGAAGCCGCCGATTTCGTGCGCGAACTCCTGGCCGACGGTCCGGTGGCCGCCAACGACGGCTATCAGGCAGCGGACGATGCGGGTATCGCAAAGCGGACCTTGAAACGCGCCCACAAGGAGTTGGGCGTCGTCGCTACGAAGAGCGCAGCCGGATGGTCTTGGTCACTGCCCGCTGCCGCCGAGCAAGGCTGCCAAACCGACCCGGCCGCCTGACGCGCCGCCGTCTGTCGGGCACTGGCGCGTGCTGCCAGGTCCAAGGGTGCCAAGGATGCCAACGTCGCTGTATATGGCGCGCTTGGCATCCTTGGCACCCTTGGCGGCGCCAGGCAGCACGTCTACCATCCGCCGGCAACCGCCCGTCCCATCCAGCAAACCGCGCCGCGATGTACGCCGCCGCATCCAGGAGACTCCCATGATCGCGCCCAACGCCCTCATCTACGGCGACAACCTGGACGTGCTGCGCCGGCACATCGCAGACGAGTCCGTCGACCTTGTCTACCTTGACCCGCCGTTCAACAGCAACGCCAATTACAACGTGCTCTTTGGCGGAAAGGGCGGCAGCCAGTCTGCCGCACAGGTGCAAGCATTCGCGGACACGTGGCATTGGGATGACGTCGCGGCGCGTGCGTACCAAGAGACGGTAGAGGCGGGCGGCGGCGCGGCAGAGGCGCTGCGGGCGTTCAAACAGCTCATCGGGCGCAACGGTGGCGATATGATGGCCTACCTCGCCATGATGGCGCCGCGGTTGGTCGAGTTGCGGCGCGTGCTGAAACCGACCGGAAGCATCTATCTGCATTGCGACCCGACGGCGAGTCATTATCTCAAAGTGCTGATGGATGCTGTGTTTGGACCCATGCAATTCCGGAACGAAATTATCTGGAAGCGCAGTAGTGCGCATAGTGATGCTCGCATGAAGTTGGGCGACGTGACGGATGTTATTCTATTCTACGCCAGAGGAGAAAAGGCCATTTGGAACGCGCCGCGCCGCTCACTCAGCGATGCGAACGTGGCGCAAAAATACGGATCGATTGATGAGGCGGGACGACGATACACAACGCGCGATCTGCGAAGCCCTAGCCCTCGACCCAATCTGACCTACGAGTATCGCGGCTTTCAGCCACACCCTAATGGCTGGTCAATAAGTCGCGAGAAGATGGAACAATACGACAGGGAAGGCCGATTATGGATGCCGACAAAAGCTGACGGGCGCATTCGCTTGAAGATCTATCTTGACGAGTCGACCGGGCAGCCGCTGCAAAATCTGTGGGATGACATTCCACCAATCAACTCGCGCGCTGCCGAGCGACTCGGCTACCCGACTCAAAAGCCGCTGGCCCTTTTGGAACGGATAATAGAGGCTAGCAGCAACCCCGGTGGCGTCGTGCTCGATCCGTTCTGCGGCTGCGGTACGACGGTTCACGCTGCGCAACAACTCGGCCGCCGATGGATCGGCATCGACATTACGCACCTTGCCATCGGCCTTATGAGGACGCGCCTGCGCGACGCCTTCGGCCCGGCCGCCGAGTTCAAGGTATACGGCGAGCCGACGACGGCTGAGGACGCGGCGGCGCTGGCAGACCTGGACAAATACCAATTCCAATTCTGGGCGCTCGGCTTGGTCGGCGCGCGGCCGGCGAGTTCTGACGAACGGAAGGGCGCAGACGGCGGGATCGATGGCCGCCTCTACTTTCACGACGAAGGGACGGGCGGCGCGTCCAAGCAGATCATCCTGTCCGTCAAGGGAGGCAAGACGGACGTGACGCACGTGCGCGACTTGGTAGGCGTGTTGGACCGAGAGCGGGCGCAGATAGGCGTCCTGATATCCCTACAGGAGCCGACGAAGCCGATGCGGCAGGAAGCCGCCAACGCGGGCTTCTATCGTTCGCCTTGGGATGGACGGGACTACGCGCGCATTCAGCTGTTGACCGTGGCCGAGTTGCTGGACGGGCGCGGCATCCAGATGCCGGCGCCGTCGATCCTGAACACGACGTTTCAGCGGGCGCAGCGCTCGGCGCCGGATTCTGGCGCTCAGCCGACGCTGCCCGGCACGTGAGACGGCAAGCAGCCGGCGGCATTGCGACAATGGGTAACACAAGGAGGGCGGCATGGCTTGGGAAACGCGCAACGGCGGCGGCCGCTATTACACGCGATCCCGCAAGGTGGACGGGCGCGTTGTGCGCGAGTATGTCGGCCGCGGCCGGATCGCGGACTTGGCCGCGGCCTTGGATGATCTCGAACGTGAGGAACGGGCGCAGGCGGCCGCCGCATGGCGTGCCGAGCGTGAGACCAACGACGCCGAGCGCGCGGCCGTGCGCGGCCTTGGCGCAGCCGTCGACGACGCCGTTGCCGCTGAGTTGGCGGCGCTCGGCTATCACAAGGAGCGTGGCGAATGGCGACGGGCGAAGAGCCAAGGCTGAGCCTGGCGGAATTCTCTGACGAGGACGCCAAGCGGTTCAAGGCGCTGGCATCCAAGAGCAAGGGCGGTTCGGAGCAACTGGAGATTCTACGGCGCTACCCAGCATCCGCCGCGCAGGCCGGCGAACTCTCGCGGCATGTGGCCGGCCGGATCATCGCGCGCTTGTCGAGCGGGAAGGATTCGGTCGAAGCCGAGTGCTTCCGGCAGCGCTGCGCTGAGATTCGGCGCGGCTTGGATTACGACGTCGCGCCGGCTGTCGAGCGGCTGCTGATTGACCGGATCGTCGTCACATGGCTGCACTTGCAGTACGTCGAGTCCATCCGGCAGTCGGGTGATATGGTGCTAACCAAGGCCGCCTACTATGACAAGGCGGTCAGCCTGGCGCAGGCCGACCACGTGCGCGCACTGCTTGCGCTCGCCAAGGTTCGCCGGCTGGCGCTGCCCGCGGTCCAAGTGAACATGACCACGGGCAATCAGTTGAACATTGCCGGGTAGAGCGTCCAGCCGAGCAATGCGACGGCGACTTATCCACAGCCTTGCGATACAATGTCGCACTATTGCTCTTATGTATACCTAGTGCCGCCACATGCTATACAATACTTGACAATGCCGCTACGTTCTGATATCCTGCCCGGTTGAACCACCAACTGCACGGCGAACCGTCGGCAACCATCGGGGATTGAATGGCGGACAGGATCATGGGCAGCAAGGCAACCGGCATCCGACTTGGCGCTGAGCACGTCGCGCGCTTGGAGGCACTGGCGCCGCTGTTCGGCGGCAATCGGGCGGCAACCGTCCGCGCGGCGCTCGACGTGCTGGCCGAAGTCGTCGCCGTGCCGAGCGCTCTACATTCGTTAGCGCTGAGCGGCGCGCCGGAAGCGCTGCGCGAGTATGGCCGCGTCCGCGGGAACGTTCAAGGCGACTGACGCCGAGCAAGGCGGGAGGAATCGATGGCCAAGCGCGGGAACGGTGAGGGCAGTATCAGCCCATTCAAGGAGGGCTTATGGGTTGCCCGGTTGACCCTGCCCGGTGGGAAGCGAAAGGCACTCTACGGTCCGACGCGGGCCGACGTCGCCAAGAAGCTTGCCAAAGCGCTGCGGGAGCGTGACCAAGGGCTGCCCGTGGCCGACGATCGCCTGACCGTCGCCAGCTACCTGGCACATTGGCTAGAGAATGGCTGCCGGAACGTCCAGCCCTCGACGCGAACGCACTACGAATCGAACGTCCGCGTCCACATCGCCCCGCGCCTTGGCCGCCTGCGCTTGGCCGAACTCAGCCCACGCCACGTCGAGCAACTGATTGCCGAACTATCGGCGGCCGGCAAGAGTCCCGGCACGGTTGCCCGCGTGCGCGCCACGCTTCGCCGCGGTCTTGGTCAGGCCGTCCGGCAAGGGCTGTTGATCCGCAACGTCGCGTCCGGCGCCCTTGTGGCCGTTCCTGCCGCCGAAGCCAAGGAACAGCGCGTTCCGTCGCCTGAGGAAGCACGGGCGATCCTAGCCGCCTTCGAAGGGCATTGGCTTGAAGCCGCTGTTGCTGTGTCGATCGGCTGCGGCCTTCGCCAAGGCGAACTGCGCGCGCTGCGCTGGGCTGACGTTGACCTCGACGCTGCCCGCCTGACCGTGCGCCAAGCCTGGCAGCGGGCCGGCAACGCTCAGCACTTGGCCGAACCCAAGACGCGCGCCAGCCGTGCGCCCGTGGCGATCCCGGCCAGCGTCGTTGCCATCGTGCGACGCCACAAGGCCGACCAAGCACGGGCGCGGCTGGCCGCCGGCCGGCACATGGACGCCAGCGAAGCCCTCGTGTTCACGGCGAGCAACGGATCGGCCCTCGACGGTCCGAACATCCTGCGCACGTTTCGATCGCGCTTGGCCGCCGCCGGGCTGCCGCCGATGCGCTGGCACGACCTCCGGCACGCGTGCGCGTCGTTGTTGCTCGCCAACGGGTCGGACATCGCCACCGTGGCGGCCGTGCTCCGGCACGCCAGCCCGACGACGACGCTGCGGACGTATGCCCATGCGTTGCCGGGCGGCATCGACGCGGCCGCGGCGACGATGGACGCCATTCTGACCGGCCGTTCGGCGGCGGGCGGGATCGGCTCTCAATAGGAACCCCCTTTTCCTCGACCTTTCCCCCTTCCTCTTCTCGCCCTTCCTCCCCCCCTTTCCCCCGGCTCTCAAAATCCTCTCCCTCTTCAACTCCCCTTTCTTCTTCAGCTTCTTCCTTTCTTTTTTCTCTCTTACTCCTTCTTCCTCCCTTTTCTCTCGCTCCCCAATCCTTCTCATCCCCTCTCCTCCTCTTCCTCCTCTCCTCTCCCCCTCTCCCTCCTCACCCCTCTCCCCTCAGCCCTGGCTAGCTATGCCCCCGGGCCCCCCCCCCCGGGGGAAGCCCCCCCGATTGGCCCCCCACCGGCCCGCCCCTTCCCGGCCCCCCCCCCCCCGGTCCCCCCCCCCCCCGGTTGGCCCCCCCCGGTTGGCCCCCGCGGGGGGGGCCCCCCCCCGATTGGCCCCCCCCGGGAGGGGGGCCCCCCCCCCGCCCCCCCCCTATTTTTTAAGGCCCGGTTGGCCCCCCCCGGGTTGGGTTTGCCCCCGGCCCGCCCCTGCCCGGGGGGTTCTATCCCGAAAAACCCCCCCCCGGGCCGCCCCCCTCCCCCCCCCCCCCGCCGGGGACCCAAACCCCCCCCCCCCCCCCGGGTGGCCCCCCCCCGGGTGGGCCGGGGGGGGAGGCCCCCCCCCCGGCGCGCCCCCCCCCGCCCCCCCCCCCGGGGGGCCCCCCCACGGGCGGCCCCCCCCCGGGTGGCCCCGGCCCGGGGGGGCTTTTTCCGACCCGCCCCCCCCCGGGGGGCCCCCGGGGGGCCCCCCGGGGGCCCCCCCCCCCCACAAGTGGCCCCGGCCCGGGGGGGGTTGGCCCGGCCCCCCCCCCCCCGGCGGGCCCCCCCCCCAAAAAATATTTGCAAAAAAACCCCCCCCCGCCGACGAAAACGGGGGGGGGGCTTGTTTTTTTTTTATTTTGTTCCCCCCGCGGCCCCGCCCCCCACCCCCCCCCCCCGCCCCCCCGGTTTTCCCCTTTTCCCCCCCCCCCCCCCCCCCCGCCCATGCCGCCCCCCCCCGGAAAAAACGGAGGACCCCCCCCCCGAACCCCCGGGCGCCCCCTGGGGGGGGCGCCTTTTGCCCCTCCCCGCGCGGGTGGTGCGGCGGGGGGCTTTGCCCCCCCCCCCGGCCGGGGGGGTGCCCGGCCCCCCGGGCGAGGAAAACAACCCCCCCCCCCCCCCCGGCGCCGGCGCGGGAAATAGCAGCTAGCGGAAGGGCTGTGCGATCCGCGTTGGCATACGCGTTGGCATACTTGGGCCAGCTAGGCGCGGCCCTGAACGCTTCAAGCGACCGCATTTACTCTGTAAAAAGATGGAGCCACCCGACGGACTCGAACCGTCGACCTGCTCATTACGAGTGAGCTGCTCTACCAACTGAGCTAGGGTGGCCTGACTTCCGACCGACGGACGGACCGCGCCGCGTGTTCCGCGCCGTGAACCGCCGTTGCCAACGACCCGGTATCGACCCGGTCACGATTCGGACGATCCCCGACGAGGCTACGAAAAGGCGAGGCACGGAGCCTCGCCTATGAAGCGGGCGATGAGGTTCGAACTCACGACCTTCTCCTTGGCAAGGAGACGCTCTACCGCTGAGCTACGCCCGCGAACGAAGGTGGATTATAGCCGGCTCGGCGGGTGGTGTCAATCGCCTGGTTCGAACTTTCGGCTGCGGCCGACCCGAACCGCTTGACCGCCCACGGCCCCCGCCGTACCGTACCCGCCGTACCCGCGCTCCGACTGCGCCACCCCATCGTCCAGACAGCCCAACCCGCCTAACCCGACCATCCCAACCCGACCCGCACCACCCGAAAGAAGCCCGCCCGATGACCGTGCGCCCCGCCTTCGCCCGCCTCGCGCTCGCCCCCGCCCTCGCCCTCGCCCTCGCCACCGCCGCGGCCCACACGACGCCCACCGCCGCCGCGCCGTCGGCGCCCGCCGCGCCCCCGATCGCCCCCGCACCGCCGGCGGCCCAACCGGACCCCGCCCCCCGCGCCAGCCTCCTCGTGACCGTGGCCGGCGAGAGCGTGTGGCAGCAGTTCGCGGCCCGCCTGGCGGACGCGGACGGCAGTCCGGCCAGCGCGGCCGACGTGCGGGCGCGCGCAGCGACGATGCACGACGAGCTGGTGGCGGCGAGGGCGGCGGTGCTGGCGGCGCAGGCGCCGGCAGTGGCGGCGGCCGAGGCGACGGGCGCCCAGGTGATCAGCCGGTACACGACGCTGGCGAACGGCTTCCTGCTGCACGCCACGGCCGATCAGGTGGCGCGGCTGGCCACGGTGCCCGGCATCCTGGCGATCGAGCCGGCGCCGCTCGTCACGCCGCAGCTGGACGGCAGCGTGCCGTTCATCGGCGGGCCGGCCTTGGCGACGCAGAAGGGCTATGACGGCACGGGGTCGTACACGGCGGTCATCGACACCGGCGTGGACTACACGCACGCCCACCTCGGCGGGCCGGGCACGGAAGCGGCCTATGCGGCGGCCAGCGCCGTGACCGACACGCAGCGGATCGACGACCTCTGGGAGGGCCAACCGCTCTTCCCGAACGCCAAGGTCGTCGCCGGCTACGACTTCGTCGGACGGCGCTACAACCCGCCGCACCTCTGCTCGGCGGCGCAGGAAGCGGCCGGGACGTGCACCAGCACGCCCATCCCGGACCCCGACCCGCTGGACGGCGGCGGCCACGGCACGCACGTCTCGGGCATCGTGGCCGGCAACGCGTTTGCCGGAGGGCTCAGCAACGGCGTCGCGCCCGGTGCCAAGCTGGTGGGCCTGAAGATCTACGGCGAGGACGGCGACGATGAGGCAGCGGACGTCCTCGTGGATGCCATCGAGTGGTGCGGCAACGTGAACCTCGGGATCGAGACGCGCGGCACCGTTCCGCCGCGGGTGGATGCCGTTAATATCAGCCTCGGCGAGGACTGGGCGGTGGCCAGCACGCTGTTCGATACCACCGCCGCCGCCGCCACCGCCGCCGGCGTGACCGTCGTCGCCTCGGCCGGCAACTCCGGCAACCGGGCGTTCATCGTCGGGACGCCGTCCGCCAGCCCGCCGGTCGTCTCGGTGGCCAGCACCGTGCCGCCCGAGTCCGGGATGGAGATCGTCACGACCAACGGGATCACATCGACGACGCACGTCGGGCTCGAGAGCGTCATCGCCCGGCCGTTCAAGGATGTCATCGCCGGCGGCCGCATGGAGGGCCAGCTGGCGTGGTTCGGCCGGGGCTGCGGCGAGGACCCGCAGCCGCAGGACGTGAGCGAGCGCGTCGCGCTCGTCGAGCGCGGGCTGTGCAACCTGTCGGACAAGATCCTCAAGGCCCAGGGCAAGGGCGCGATCGCCATCCTCATGTACACCAACGAGAACCCCAAGAGCCAGATGGCCGGCGACGCGGCCGGCATCACGATCCCGGCCGCGATGATCGACCGCGCCCCCGGCGAGACGCTGCGCGACATGCTCCTCGGCGGCGCGGTGATGCACGTCACGTTCGATGCGTCCAAGGTAAGCCTCGACCTCTCCAGCGCCGACCTCGTCGCCGGCTACAGCTCACGCGGCCCGAACATCCACGGCGCGCTCAAGCCGGACATCGCCGCGCCGGGCAGCAACATCCTCTCGGCGGCGATGGGCACCGGCACGCGCGGCGCCTCGTTCAACGGCACGTCGATGGCCGGCCCGCACGTCGCCGGCGCGGCCGGCGTCGTGGCCCAGCGAAACCGGGCGGAGAACCTCAGCCTCGACGGCCTCGGCGTGGCGGCGCTCCTGATGAACTACGCCCAGCCGACGGTGTATGCCGGCGGCGGCATCGTGCCGATCCCGCGCCAGGGAGCAGGCCGCCTGGACGTCCTGCGCGCCGGCACCGGCCCGCTCCTCGCGCGCGCCGGCACGATCGCCAGCCTGAACGTCGGCATCCGCGCGCTGACCGCGCCGGTGAACGTCACGCTGCCGGTGACGCTCACGAACCTGACGGACGCGCCGGTGACGTACAGAATCGTGCCCCGCTTCCGCCGCCCGGCGGCGGCCGACGCCGGCCTCACGTTCCAGCTCCAGGAATCCGTCGTCCACAGCCTCGCGCCGCGCGAAACGCGCACGGCACCGATCTCGGTCGCCATCGACCCGGCGAAGCTTGCCGACTGGACGCTCTACCCGGCGGCCACCGGCGACGGGATCGGCAGCGTCGAGGCGAGCGAGATCGACGGCTGGCTGACCTTCCAGCCGGTGGACGGGAACGCGCAACCGCTGCCCGACGTCACCGCGCCCGCCGCCGCCGTCCCGTTCTACCTCATGGCCCGCCGCGCCTCGGCCGTCGCCCACACCTGGATGGCCGATCCCGACGCCGGCCCGGGCCACCGCCTCACGTTCGACAACACCTCGCCCTTCACGGGCACGGTCCAGCTCTTCCACCGCCCGGCGCAGCGCACCCCCGGCCTCGGGACACCCGGCGGGACGGTCGTCACCCCGGCCGGCGCCGTCGACGCGATGCCGACCGACCCCGATGAGCCGAACGTGCCCGACGCCCTCGACGTCGCCGCCGTCGGCGTCCGCGCGACGACGGCGTCCACAACATCGACGACGGCCGACCGCCTGGACTTCGCCGTCGTGACGCACGCCGCGGTCATGATGCCGGTCCCGCAGCAGACCCAGATCTTCATCGACACGGACCGCGACGGCAGCGCCGACTGGCGCGTCCGCGCCGGCGACCACCGCGGCCCGGACCGCGTCCAGACGTTCGTCGGCCGGTGGGTGGCGTCATCGAACGCCATCACGGGCACGGAGCGCACGACGGACACCCTGTTCAGCTCGGACGTCGCGACGCACGCCAGCGTCCTCTCCGTGCCGATGACCCTCCTCGGCATGACGGAGCCCGCGCCGTTCGACTTCTGGGTCGTCCGCCGCGGCACGCACGAGGACTGGTCGCACATCGGGCTGCCCGACGTCGTCCCGGACGGCGCCGACCAGCCCGGCGGACCGCGCCTCACGTTCGACCCGACGACGCAGGCCGTCCGTCTCGCGGCACCCGCGACGGCCGTCGCCGGCGGCCGCACCGGATCGATCCCGCTGGCGATCGACGCCGGCCGAAGCGGCACGTCCTGCCGCCGCCACGACGGCTACCTGGCGATCTATCCCGAGAACGACTTCGCCGGCAACGGCCAGTGGGCGTGGATCGACGGCGGCGGACTGCGGGTCGTGTGCGGGCCGGTCTACCTGCCGCAGGTGCTCGCGACGTTCGATGCGGCGGTGATGGGGCCGTAGGCCCATGCCGGGCACCCGCAGGGGGGTGCCCCTACCACATCCCGCCGAGGATCTCCCGCCAACGCTCCATCCCGACCTGATAGCAGTGCTCCCGGAAGTGCTCCTGGAACCCGAGATCCGTGTTGATGCCGATCATCGCCGCGTTTGACACGGCGTTGCCGGTGTCGATGACGCGCGCGCCGGGCACTTCGTCGAACAGTTTCACGAGCATCCAGAGCTTGAGCACCTTGCCGAGCCCCTGGTTCTGCTCGCTCTTCCGGACGCCGGTGGCCCACTGGCTCACCTTCCACGGGTCGTTCGGATCGAAGCTCACGTTCGAAAGGCCCACGATCCGGCCGTCGGACGTCCGCTGGGCGACGTAGTTCCAGAGCACCATCCCCTGCCCGCGCTGGTTGGCGATCATCGCCGCCCAGCGCTCGGGCGTCCAGCGCTCGGGGGCCATCGTCAGGTCCTCGAGCGGCATGAGGTTGTCGATCTCGGTGCTCATCTGAAAGTAGTCGTCGATATCGAACCCGGTCTCAGGACCCGGGAAGTCGTCGTCGGCGAAGAACAGCGGGCGATAGCGATCCGCTACGCGCGCCGTCCGCGCCGCCGCCTGCCCGCGGATGTCGTCGGGATCGACTTCGGCGAGCGCCAGCCGCGAGATCCGTTCGATCAGCCGGCACGGCAGGCCCCACGCGTTCTCGACGTGATCGATCAGCGACCGGCCGACATCGATGTGGCCGACGATCCCGAAGCCGATCTCGGTCGCGCCGTGGCGACCCACATCGTCCGTCATGACCTGAGCGATCCGCCGCCCGATGCCCTGCCGCCGCCACGCGGGCAGCACGAAGACCTCGATCCAGGCGAGCTGCGGGTTCTCGTTGCCTTCGATCTCCCAGTTGCCGAACCCGACCGCCTCGCCGTCCACCATCGCCAGCACCCAGCGCTCGATCGTGCCGGGCGGATGTGGGCCGCGCAGCGATGCCAGCAGGGCGCGGCGCGGCCGCGGCGGATCGTCGGCGTCGCGTTCGGCGCGCAGCGCAAGGCGCAGGTCGGTCAGGCGCTCGGCGACGTCGTCGGGGGCGGTAGGGCCGTCGAACGGGGTGAGGACGAGAGGGTCCAGGGGCGGGGAAACGGGGGGAGACGTCGTCATCGTGGCTCTCGCAAGGGGGGTGGAGGTCGGGTGCTCAAATGAGGGTGCAATTGTAGAGGCAGCAGAGGCGGTGGCGGCATGCCGGGAGGATCAACGGCTGAAGCCGTCGCTGAGGTTGCGCGCCCACCGCGCGCCTGCCTTCGCAGGCGCCAGGAAGGATGCACCACGGTCCCCCCCCGCTTCAGCCGTTGATCCTCCCGGCTGCCTGCCGGCTGCCCGCCGGCTTCCCCCGCCACCCCGGCTACCCCCCACCATCGCCCATCGCTGCTACGATGTCCGCCTACCGATCCACCCCGGAGCCCTGCCATGCCCACCGCCAGCCTCCGCACGATCCTCGTCGCCACGACGCTCTCGCCGGACAGCGACACCGTTGTCGCGCTCGCCGCCCGCTGGGCCGCGGCGGCCGGTGCACGGCTGCACGTGTTGCATGCCATGCTCCTGCCCATCGAGTACGACGACCTGCCGGCATCCGGTCCGCTGGCGCCGGACGCGTACGCCGCGCTCGAGACGACGCTTCGTGCGCGCCTCGACGCGCAGCTGGCGCGCCTGGCGATCGGCGCCGACGTCCTCGGCGCGGCCGAGATCGTCGACGGGACGCCGTGGCGGGTGATCCGCGCGCGCGCGGCCGAGATCCACGCGGACGTCATCGTCGTCGGCGCCACGGACAGCGATGGACTGTTCGACCGGCTCATGGGCTCGACGGCCTCGCACGTCCTGGCCGGTGCCGATCGGCCCGTTCTCGTCGTCCGCGGCCGAGCGGACGGCGCGCCGGCGCGCGTGCTGGCGCCGGTCGACCTCTCGCCGCTGGCCGGACAGGCCTTTGCGGCCGGCTGCGCGCTCGTGGCGGCGGCGGCGGGACAGGCGGGGGCGACGGTGACGGCGCTGTTCGTCCTCGACGAACGCCAGCGGGGCGCCGGGATCCAGTTCTCGCCGGAGCAGATGGATCGCTTCGCGGCCGACGAGCTCGACCGCTTCACCGGCACGTACGCTCCCTCGGCACCCGGCCTTACCCTCCGGAACACGGTGCGGGTGGGCGAGCCGCGCGAGGCGATCCTCGCGGCGGCCGAGGAAGGGGCCGCCGACCTCGTGCTCATCGGGACGCACGGCTACACCGGCTGGGACCGCCGCGTCTTCGGCAGCGTCGCCGCCGACGTGATGCTGCGCTGTCCGTGCAGCGTGCTGATCCTGCCGGCGACGGGTGCTACCGACCCGCCCGCACCGCAGGCCCAGCCCCGCCCAGCTTGAACGCCGCCTGAGCGACCGGACGGGCAGCCGGCGCTCCGGCCGTCAGCGTCCAGACGGAATCGATCCCGATCCCGGTGAAGGCCTCGGCCTCGCCGCCCGGCCAGATCACGGCCACGGCTTCGACGGCCGTCGCGTCGCCGAGCCCGAGCTCGACCTGCAGGCTGTTCGCGCCGAAGCTGCCGCCGGATCCCACGAGCCGGTGCAGCGTCCGCGATCCCCGCGGCGTCGCCACGCGCACCGCGACGCGCGCGCCGATGGCGGACGGGTTCGCGCCGCGGCCACGCAGCCGGAGCGTGACCCAGTGGTTGCCGTGGCCGGGGTTCTCGTAGAGCGCGTTCGGGTACCAGTCCGCCTCGTACGCCCCGCCGTAATCGGCGTACACGTCTTGGTCGCCGTCGTTGTCGAGGTCGGCGAACGCGATCCCGTGCCCCTTCTGGAGGTTGCCGAAGCCGCCGGACGTCGTGATGTCGCGGAACGTGCCGTCGCCGGCGTTCCGGAACATCCGGCTCGGGTCGAGCGTGCGGAAGTCGGGGTTGCCCGTGCCCAGGTAGAAGTCGTCCCAGCCGTCGTTGTCGAGGTCGCCGTGGTTCGAGCCCATCGTCATGAAGACGCCGTCGACGCCGGCCTTCGGGGCGACGTTCTCGAACGTCCCATCCCCGTTGTTGTGGTAGAGCCTCAGGCGCTCGCCGCCGTTGGGCTGGCCGAGGTAGTCCGCCACGATGTCGGCCATCGGGCTCGCGGCGGCCAGCGGGTCGGTCGAACCGTAGCCGCTGACCAGGAGGTCGAGCCAACCGTCGTTGTCGTAATCCCACCACCAAGCCGGGAAGCTGATGATCGGCTCGGCGACGCCGGCGATCGTGGTCCGGTTGCTGAACCGCCAGCCGCCGTCCTCGCCCGGGCCGTCGTTGTGGAACAGCGCGTTCGGCGCGCCGAGGTGGCTGAGGAAGAGATCGGGCCGCCCATCGTTGTCGTAGTCGCCCCACACGGCCGCCTTGGTGAAGCCGCCGATGTCGAGGCCCGTTTGGCGCGCGATGTCCGTGAACGTGCCGTCGCCGTCGTTCCGCCAGAGCTCGTTCGGGTGGGCGTTGCCGTCACCCGTCGTCTCGTTGCCCACGAAGAGGTCGAGGTCCCCGTCGCCGTCGAAGTCCGACCAGGCGCCGGTCTGCGTCGGGTGGTAGCTCAGCATCCCGGCCGCCTCGGTCACGTCCTCGAACGTCCCGTCGCCGCGGTTGCGCAGGAGTGAGTTCGGAAAGATCGTCTGCCCGCGGCGCCACGCCCCGCGGAGCACGAGGACATCCAGCCAGCCGTCACCGTCGTAGTCCGCCTGCACCATGTTCAGCCCGCCGTTGATCCCGGTCAGACCTGCCGCCGCAGCGCGGTCCTCGAACGTGCCGTCGCCGCCGCTTACGAAGAAGTGCAGCCCCTCCTCGGGCCCCCAGCCGGACGACAGCACGTCGAGGTTCCCGTCGCCCGTGAAGTCGTCGACGACGACGCCGCCGGCCCGGCCGGCCACGTCGAACCCGAGCGCCGGCGCGATGTCGACGAAGCGGCCGATGTCGTCCTCCGCCTCGAAGACGCTCGGGTCGATCCGGTGGCGCTCGTCGATTCCGTCCGGCCACGTGCCGCGCGCCATGTGGGCAACGTTCAGCAGCCAGCGGCTGGTCAGGTCGTCCGGGTCCGATCGGACGAGCGCCGTCAGCTCAGGAATCGCCCGGTCGACCGCCTCCGTGTCCTTGTGCACGCCGCCGTCCTTGATCGGCAGGATGCAGGAATCGGCATTGTGGTTCAGGGCGCAGTTCCGGGTCTCGGCCGAACGCAGCCACGTGACGGCCAACAGCGAAGTGATCTGGCGCAGGTTCGCCGAGTCGCTCAGGTTCTCGGTCTGTCGCAGCGCGCTCTGCAGCCGCTGGAACGATGCCGCCGCCTCCTCGAGCCGGCCGCTGTTCAGCTGAGCGACGGCGATCTGGAAGCCGAAAACCGCCTGCTGCTGCGGATCGGCCGGAACGCCGCCGGCCAGCAGCGCGTCGAGGAGCTTGGCGCTCTCGAAGCCGCGCGGGTCGGGCGGGATGTCGAGCGTGATCTGCGCCAGCCGGGCGGCCATCGCCACGTTGCTTGGGTACTGCGGCAGATCGCCCGACGCCGGGACGGGCGGGCCGGCGGGATCGGCGCCGTGATGTGCGCCGTGCGCGGCGTCCGCCGGACCGTGCGCGGCCTGGGCTGGCGGGACCTCGCCCGGCGCGCCGCGGCCGGTGTTCGGATCGGCGCCCGGCGCCCGGCAGGCGCTGACGCTTCACGCAGCCACGCTGACGAACGCCATCAGCGCGGCGTGACGGAATCGGTTCATGGATCGGATCCTCATCGGGGAGCGCGCATGCCCGCTTGACCAACACGTCAAGCGTAAGCGCGCGCCGATCCCCGATCCATCCGATCGTTCCGCCGCCCGGGTGGGGCGTTGCCGCGATGGGATGGGGCGTTACGGCGGGCCGATGGGGCGCGACCGCCGGTCGATGACGCTCCGCCGCCACCGCATCTGGGGTGACGTCGTCAGTCGGCGGGTCGCACGCTGTCCCACCCGGGGCCGTCGGCGAGCTGGGCGTTCAGGAACTCAACCAGCCCCGGCGTCGCGCCGAGCGGGGCGACGGTGAGCGCGCCGTGGCGCTCGCCGCCATAGTAGAAGACACGGAAGCGGCCCGGAATGGCCGCGGCGTCCCAGCTTTCCGTCCAGTCCGCCAGGTCGTTCAGCCCACGGCGCATCGCCGGGCCGTCGACCGTCGCGCCGTTCAGCAGGCCGAAGAAGGCGCGCATCGTGTTGTCCTCGTAGCTGCTGAGGAGCGAGCCGCGGAAGCCCGGCACGTTGCGGGCCAGGAAGGCGTACGCCTCGTGGTAGCCCGTGGCCGGCCTGCATTCCGGGCAGCTCTGCTCGATCGTCCCGCCGAGGCCCCAGGCGTCGCGGAGCTTGGTCTGCGCCGCCGCGGTGAGGTGGGCCGGGCGGAGGATCGGCCCGGCATCGTCGATCAGCACGGGCGCCGGGCCGTCGACGGCCTTAAAAGCCTCGGCGACGTGCCAGAGGTTGCCGGTGCTGCCGAGCCCGCCGGCGCTGAAGCCGGTGACGACGACGCGCTCCGCATCGCGGAACGTCGGCACGATGCGGCGGAGATAGGCGTCGACGTTGCGCCAGCCGACGTGGCGGATCGTCTGTCCCTGGTAGGTGGCCGCGCGGTCGCCCAGGTGGGCGTCGCCGGTGCAATAGGGCACGTACACCCAGCTCATCGTCCGGAGCGGGTTGCGCGGGTCGGCGCGGTCGAAGATGCCGCGGCCGAGGATGCCCTGGGCCACCGCGGCCTCGAACTTCTCCTTCGTCACGCCGTCGAGGTTGGCCGCGGTTTGGAGAAAGAGACACGAAAGCGGGTCCCAGCACGCGCCGCCGCCCTCGAAGTAGATCATCACGTCCTGGCTTTGGTCCGTGATGTTCAGCCCGAGCCCCGTCGGCGTCCCGCGCCCGCACACCGCGTCCGGGAACGGCGCGAACACCCAGCGCTCCATGTCGGCGTCGGCCACGGACAGCGGCAGGCCGGGCGATGCGCCGTCCGGCGTCGCCGTGGCGGTCGGGAACGCCTCCGTCGGGCGCTGCGTTGCGGACGGCGTCGTCGCGACGGCCGTCGATGGGGTCTGCGTCGCGCCACGGGCCGGCGCGGTCGGCGCGGGCACGAGGTCGGACGGGCCGACGAGGCGGGCGACGAACGGCAGCTGGATGCGCGCCGTCGTCACGACCGGCTGTTGGGCGGCGGCCGGCGCCGGGCCGCCGCCGGCCAGCACGGCCAGCGTGAGCACGGCGGGCGCGATCCACCGCGCGCGGCTCGGTCGCCGACCCCGACGTCCGCCGACAACCTGATGCACGGCTTGCACGGCCATTCCTCACCTCGTCTTGGGTCCCGTTCGCCCGTGGCGGCGCCTCGTGATGGTACAACACGCGCGGGATCGGATGGTCGCGCGCATGGGTTTGTCGGCACGGTTTGTCCCGGCCGTCGGAAACAATCCGGCCCGTCGCGGGTATGAACAGGTGAGCCCGATCGTCCCAACCTCATGCATCATCCCGTTCCGGAGACGGCATGTCGAATCGCCACGATGACCCGCTGGATAGTGAATTGGATCGCTGGGTCGATGATCCGACCCCGGCGAACCTGTCGCAGCTCTCCAGCGCAGGCCCCGATGGCGTGCGCTGGCAGCGCTGGCATCGGCTCCTTCGCTCGGATCGCACCGGGGACGGCACGATCGCTGCGCCGGTCCTCGACCTGCCCGCCATCCCGCCGCCGGCGCTGGGCGTCATCGCGCGCACCGTCGTCGATGCCTGGCGCGATCCGAGTCTGCGCGCCGGACTGCGCGCCGACCCCCGGTCGGTCCTGTCCGGCGCCGGCGTCGAGCTGCCGGCCGAAATGGAGGTCCGGGCCGTGACGATGCCGCTGACGGTCATGCCGCGCGGTTCGGCGGCGGGCGCCGTGCTCGAGCTGCCGCTGCCCGCCGCGACGGCGCCGCCGGCCGACCGGTCGAGCGTCGGTCGCCAGCTCCGCGGGACACCGTTCGAGTGGGTTCTCTGGGCGGCGTTCGGGCCGTTCGACGCCGCCGAGGCGCCGGCGGCGCGGCCGGCCATCGCCGCGCCGGCGGACGTCGGGCGACCGCGCTGGTCGTGGCGGCAGGCCTTCACGCCGCGCACGGTGGCGTTCGCCGGCGCGCTCGCGGCCGTGGCCGTCGTGCTGATGGCGGCGCCGGGCGTGCTCGGGCCGCTGGCTGGCGCGGCGGTCGGGCCGGCACAGGGCGTGCGGATCGTCCTGGCGCTCGCATGCGCGGCCGGTGCCGTCCTGCTGCTGCTTTCGATGCGGCGGCGGTAGGCGAAAGGGCGTACGAAGATCGTGACGACAGAGAGAATCCCGCGACCGCGACGTTTCGGGAACATGGCGCCGAGTCAACTGTAATACTGTTCACAACGACGCAACGCCCAGCCATCATCGACCTGACACCAGACAAACGAAGTCGAGCCGCAGTCAGGTTGGGAGGACGGGTTTGTGAAGCGTCGTCGGGAAGTTCACAAGCGCACACCAATGGAGGAGACGACGATGTTCTTGAAGAAGGCGACCGCACTTGCTCTGCTCGCGCTGGCCCCGACGCTGCTCGCCGCATGCGGCAGCGACGGGGGCAACCTCTCCGGCTCGGCCGTCGAGGATCCCAGCAAGCCGGTTGAACCGGGCAACCCGCCTGTCGCACCGGTGAACCCGCCCGCCGAGAAGCCCGGCGATTCCAAGCCGGCACCCGGTGTCGCCCCCTCGGGCGGCGCGGGTGAGGCGACCCTGCTCGGCTACGTTCAGAGCCTCGCGCCGACCCGCCGCGTCGATCTGGCCGACATGAAGGACGCCTGCCGGGCATCCGCGGACTGCCAGGCCGATGTCGCCAAGTTCGAGGCCCACCTGTTGACGCTCTGCCCGACCGAAGCCGACTGCAAGAGTGCCGTTGGCATGCTCCTTTACAAGGAACGCTCGCCGCAGCAGGTGGCGCAGCAGATCTACGCGGCCAGCTTCCCGCAGGCCAAGGACGTGCTGCCGATCGTCGAGGAGTCGCTCGGTCCGAGCGCCGGCGGTGACGACGCGGCGCCGGTTGCAGGCGCGTTCGACGCCACGATCGACCAGCTCGTCGAGGATCTGAACGCCAAGGCCGGCACGCCGGTGGATATGGTGGAGATCGGCAACCTGATCGTGAAGATCGACCCGGAGACGGGCAACGCCGTGACGCAGCAGATCACGCAGGACATCGCCGACGCGGCGCCGGCCGATCCGGCGGTGGCCGAGACGGCCACCAAGCTGGCGGCGGGCGAGCCGGTGGACGCGGCGGCCGCGGCCGCGCTGATCGACGAGGTCGTCAAGGGTGACGCCGGCGGCGACCCGGCCAAGCCCGGCTCCGAGCCGGCGGCAGTGGACGCCGTGGCCCTGCAGAAGGCGGCCGAAGGCCTCCGCCAGGGCGTCGGGATGACGGTCGAGTGGGCCGGCGTCAAGGGGATGCTCGGAGACGACGTCGCCGCCGCCGTCGAGGGCTTCGCGGGCGACACGACGCTCATCAACAGCGGCACGCTGACGGATCTTCTGGACGGCAAGTCGGTCGACGCGGTGGCGGTCGCCGACCTCCTCGACGAGATCGCGAACGCGGCACAGCCGTAAGGTCCAAGGACCGAAGCAGCCGGTACCCGGTACCGGTCGGAGTGACGGCCAAGGGGGCATCGGACAGCACCGATGCCCCCTTGGCCGTTCGTCGAGCACTGGCCGTTCGTCGAGCACTGGCCGTTCGTCGCTTTCCTTGCCGCCCCGATTGATGCGCGCACCCGCTTCCGTTTGATGCGCGTACCCGCTTCCGTCGCATTTCCGTCGAATCGGTCGATAGGACCCATCCCACGATGACCGTAGCCGCCGTCCTGTGCGTATCGATCGGCGTGCCGCTCGCCTTCCTGGCGGCGGTGCGCAAGCTCGACCTCTACGCCTCGCACAGCCTGCGCAATGTCCTCACGTGCGCCGCGGTCGGGTTCCTGGCGTTTCCGGCGGCGTACGTCATCAACAATGGCGTCCGCGACGCGCTCATGCTGCAGCTCGGGCTCTCGGTGGCGGCAACGATGCTGGCGATCAAGACGATCGTCGCGCCGGTCGTCGAGGAGGTCGCCAAGTCGCTCGGCGTCTGGATCGTCGTCCGGCGGCGGGACTTCACGTACTTCGTGGACGGCGCGATCTGCGGCTTCGCCGGCGGGACGGCGTTCGCGATGGTGGAGAACGTCTTCTACGCGCTGCGCGCCGGCCTCGGCGACAGCCTGGCGCTCAGCGTGAACCGCGCGTTCTCGACATCGCTCGTCCACGGCACGGCCAGCGCGCTCGTCGGTATCGTCATCGGGCGCTTCCGCTTCGAGCGCTCGTGGCGGCGCTACGTCGCCCTGCTGGCCGGCTGGGGGCTGGCGATCGCGCTCCACATGGGCTTCAACCGCGTCGTGACGTCGACATCGTTCGGCTCCGTCGTCCTCCTGGCCGCGATCGTCATCGGCACCGGCGGCGTCGGCGCGATCGCGTGCGTCATGCTCCTCGGGCTGCGGGTCGAGCGCCGCTGGATCGCGGACTCGCTCGACATCGGCATCGGCGTCTCGCCGCACGAGGCGCGGGCCGTGGACCGGATGCGCGATCTGGACAAGGTGCTCGCTCCGGTCACGGTCCACTTCGGCGAGGCGAAGCGGCAGGCCGTCGAGGCGCTGTTGCGCTCGCAGGCCCGCTTGGGCCTCAAGCACCAGCTGGCGCAGCGCACGGCGGAGCCGGCGCAGCGCGCCGAGATCGAAGCCGACATCGCCGCGCTGCAAGCGGAGCACGACCGGTTGCGCCGCGCCGTCGGCGTCTACTGCATGACCTACGTCCGCTCCATCCTGCCGTCCGGCAACACCCCGCTGTGGGACCGCCTCGGCGCGCAGCTGCTCGACGCATCGGCGCTGGACGCGCGGCCGAGAAGCGACGATGTTTGGAGTCGGCTGGCGACACGGACCGCACCCCCAAAGGACCCATGATGGCCTCGATCGTCTCCGTACACTCGTTCCGCGGCGGGACCGGCAAGTCCAACCTGACGGCCAACCTGGCCGTCCTCGCCGCGGCTTCCGGCCGCAAGGTCGGGCTGGTGGACACGGACATCAGCTCGCCCGGTGTGCACGTTCTCTTCGGCCTCGGCCCGCCGACGGTGACGACGGCGCTCAACGATTACCTGTGGGGGCGCTGCGGCGTCGATTCGATCGCGTATCCCGTGTCGCTGCCGGACAACCGGACGCTCCACGTCGTCCCGGCCAGCCTGAACACGGAGGACATCGCCCGGATCCTGCGCGAGGGCTACGACGTCGAGCGCCTGACGGACGGCTTCCGCGAGCTCATCGCGCACCTGAACCTGGATGTCCTGTTCGTGGACACCCACCCCGGGCTGAACGAGGAGACGCTGCTGTCGATGGCGGTCAGCGATACGCTGCTGCTGGTCATGCGCCCGGACCAGCAGGACTACCTCGGCACCGCCGTCACGGTCGAGGTCGCCCGCCGGCTCGGGGTGCCGCGCCTGCAGATGCTGGTGAACAAGGCGCCGTCGACGTTCGACTTCGCATCCGTGCGCGACCGCGTGGCGGAGACGTACGGCGCGGATGTGGTGGGTGTGCTGCCGCACTCGGACGAGCTGATGGCGCTGGCCAGCGAGGGGGTGTTCGTGTTGCGGCATCCGGATCATCCGTTGACGGGAACGCTCAAGCGGATTGCGGAGCGGGTCCTGGCGTCGTAGTGCCAATCTGGGGAGTCTGCGCATGCAATGCAACAGCTGCACGACCGAGGCGTTTGGTGTTTGCCGCTTCTGCGGCCGCGGGGTGTGCCGGGCGCACCACCGCGAGATGCCCTATATCCTGTCCGTCTACCCGAGCAAGGACGGCGTCCCGCAGGCGATCGTGGTGGCCGACGTGCTGTGGTGCGAGCTCTGCCGCCCACAGCCCGATCCGATCCCGATGCCCGAGCTGGCGTGACGGGGTTCAAGGAGGTCGATATGCCCGGCATCTTCGATCGGGTGCAAGCCGAGGTCGACGCGCGCGCACCGCGCGATGTGCGCCAAGGCCTCTCGGCGCTCGAACTGCTGTCGCTGAGCCCGGAAGAGGTCGCGATCGTCCAGCGGCTCCTCCGGCGCGGCGCGTCCGATGCGGCCGCGCTGGCCGAAGACCTCGCGCTGCCGCCGGCCGACGTCGAGCAGCGGCTGGCCGATCTCGTTGCCCGCGGCCTCGTCCAACACTCGGACGATGCCGTGCCGCGCTTCTGGGTGCACGCCGTTCGCCGGCGGGTGCGGGTGCCGGAAGGGATGTGGGCCCACTTGGTCGATCGGACGGCCGCGCCTGCGGCCAACGGTGGGGAGGATGCGGACGGCGACGGCGAGGGTAAGCGATGACCGCGCCCGGGATGGCCGCGCCATCCGGCGACACGTTCGCGCTCTGGACCACCGTCGAGCTGCCGGCCGGCGACGCGCTGTTCCGCAAGGGCGACCCGGGCGATGCGTTCTATACCGTGGTCGAGGGGGAGATCGACATCTTCACCGAGGACGGCGTCCGCTTGGAACGGCTCGTGGCGGGCGACCACTTCGGCGAGTTGGCGCTGCTGGCCGGCGGCTTCCGGCACGCGACGGCCAGCTGCGTCACGGCGGTCCGGCTGCGGCGCCTCGACCGGGCGACCTTCCTGGCGAACATCGGCCGCGACGGCCCGCTGACGGACATGACGATCCAGATGCTCGGCGCGCGGATGACGCGCACGAGCGCCTACCTGGACTACGTGACCGCGTGGGCGCGCCTCGTGACGGACGGCCAGTACGAGGTGGCCCGCACGTCCATCCTGGCCGACGCCGCGGCGCGCGCGGACGGCAATATCGGCAGCTTCATCCGCTCGTTCGTGGAGATGGTCGATGCGATCCAGGACCGGGAGCGCGATCTCAAGCGCCGGCTGCAGGATCTGCAGATCGAGTTCGATCGCGCCAGCCATGCCCGCGAGGTGACGCAGATCACGACGTCCGACTTCTTCCAGTCCCTGCAGGGGAACGCGGAGCGGATCCGCGCGCGGATGCGGGGGCAAGACGACCCGGCGGGCGGGCGTTCGGACGCAGCCGGTGATTGACTTCGGTGGGTGCGTGCGCCGGCTGTGCAGATCGCTGGCCCGCCACCCCGTGTTGTGACACAATCCGCCCGGCCGTCCGACCGCTCCCACGGATGCATGCGCATGGCCGAGTCGCCCGCGCCGCAAACCCTTCAAGCCTCCGCCCGTGACTGCGCCCCACTTTCGCCCACGCCCCTTGCACAGGTGTCGGACGAGGCGCTGGTGTCGGCTGCGCTCGACGGCGACCCGGCGGCGTTTCCAGAACTCGTCGAGCGGTGGTGGCGGCCGGTCTATCGCACCAGCTGGCGCCTCGTCGGCCACCCGGAGGACGCGCAGGATCTGACGCAGGAAGCGTTCCTGCGCGCCTACGCCGCGCTGTCCCATTTCGATCCGCAGTACCGCTTCGGCGGCTGGATCACGCGCATCGCCACCAACCTCTGCCTGAACTTCCGCCGGCGCCGCGCCCGCGCGTCCGTCGTCGGCCCGTCCAGCGACGCCGCCGATGCGTACTTCGAGCGCCTGCCCGACGACGGCGACGAGGTCTCGCCCGAGGAACAAGCCGCCGACGGCGAACTCGGCGCGCAGCTCTGGCAGGCCGTCGAGGCGCTGCCGGACGACTACCGAACGGTCATCGTCCTGCGCCACGTGACGGAGCTGAGCTACGAGGAGATCGCGGAAACGCTGCAGCTGCCGATGGGGACGGTGAAGAGCCGTCTGGCGCGGGCGCGGCGGATGTTGGGGGAGGCGATGGGGGGGGCGTAGGTGTCCGGCCCAAAGCCCCCGCCCCCGGCGCTGGCGCGCCGACCCCTCCCCCAATGCTGGGGGAGGGGCATTGAGCGGTATGCCTTCCCACCTAGTGCTCATCTGTGAGCGGTATACTTCCCGCGCTGCCCGCGTAGCTCCCCATCTCGCCCCCGCCACGGAGCCGTTTGCCATGCCCCCACACCCGCACACGCCCCAATCGCATGCCCTCTACCCATCCCCCAGCATTGGGGGAGGGGTCGGCGCGCCAGCGCCGGGGGCGGGGGCCTCAGGCCGCCGGCACGCCATCTTGGTCACCGCTGCAACCGCGATCGTCCTCGCGACAGCCCTCGCCTCTTTCGCGACGGCCTCCATCGCCGCCGCCCATCCGAACGCTCGCCCCATCGCCCAACCCGGCGGCCCGCCCGGCGACGGCGCGCCGCAGGTGACGATCCGCGTCCTGCCCCAGAAGGACGCCGCCCGCCCCGGCGACCAGCTGGCGCTGGCCGTCGTCCTGGATCATGACGTCGGGCTGCACTCGTGGCCGATCCGGCGCGACCTCGTGGTCCCGCCGGAGTTCACGGCGGTGCTGGGCGAGACGTTCATCGACAGCGTCATCCCGACGGAATTCGAGGTCGTGACGAAGCCGGACTCGGCGACGTTCTGGCCCGTACAGGCGCCGGTGACGCGGACCGTCGATGTCTATTACACCGGGTCGCAGGTGCCCCTCCAGGTCTACGCCGGGCGAGCGATCGCCTTTCTGCCGCTGCAGATCGACCCCGGCGCGGCCGCGGGCGAGGCGGCATTCGACGTGCGGGTCCAGTACCAGGCGTGCGACGAGACGCAGTGCTTCGCACCGGTGAACGAGACGTTCCGCGCCGTCGTCCGGATCGACCCCGCCGCCGCCCCGCCGCCGGCCGACGCGGCCATCTTCGGCGCGTTCGACCCGACGGTGTTCGGCACGGCGCCCGACGGCGGGAGCGTCGTCGACGTGCCGCGCGGTCCGGTGAACTTCAGCGTCTTCGGCCGGAGCTTCTCGATCGACCCCGACGGCCCGCTCGGCCTGACGTTCCTCCTGCTCGTCGCCGCGCTCGGCGGCTTCCTGTTGAACCTGACGCCGTGCGTCCTGCCGGTCATCCCGCTGAAGATCATGGGCATGAGCCGCGCCGCCGGCCAGCACCACCCGCGCCGCATGCTGCTGCTCGGGACGACGATGAGCCTCGGCGTCATCGGCTTCTGGCTGGCGATCGGCGGTGCGATCGCGTTCGTCAGCGGCTTCGACGCGATCAGCTCGCTCTTCCAGACGAGCTGGTTCTCGTTCGTCGTCGGGGCGTTCGTGGCAGTGATGGCCATCGGGATGCTCGGCGTGTTCAGCGTCCAGCTGCCGCAGTCCGTCTACCGCTTCAACCCGGGCCAGGAGACGGTCCATGGATCGTTCCTGTTCGGCATCCTGACCGCCGTCCTGTCGACGCCGTGCACCGCGCCGTTCATGGGCAGCGCGGCCGCCTGGGCCGCCACGCAGCGGCCGTCCATCACGCTGACGACGTTCGCCGCCATCGGCCTCGGGATGGCGCTGCCGTACTTCATCCTCACCGCCAAGCCGGGCTTGGTGCGCAAGGTGCCGCGGACCGGGGCGGCGAGCGACCTCGTCAAGCAGGTGATGGGCCTGTTCATGCTCGCCGTCGCCGCTTTCTTCCTGGGCATCCCGCTCGCCGGCGCCTTCCAGCGCCCACCGGATCCCGCCAGCCGCGCCTACTGGTGGGTGGTCGCGTTCTTCGTCGTAGCCGCCTGCGTTTGGACGGCCTGGCGGACTTTCAAGATCACGACGAACACGACGCGCCGCGCGGTCTTCGGCGGCCTCGGCCTGCTCGGCGCCGCGGCGATGCTGGCGATCACCCCCGGCCTCGCCAGCCACGGCCCGATCGCCTGGACGTACTACACGCCCGAGCGGTTCGAGGAGGCGCGCGCGGCGGGCAACGTCGTCGTCATGGATTTCACCGCCGAGTGGTGCCTGAACTGCAAGGCCCTCGAGGCCGGCGTGTTGCACCAGGACAGCGTCGTCGCGCTGCTGGAAGGCGACAACGTGATCCCGATGAAGGTCGACCTGACGGGCGACAACCCCGAAGGCAAGGCCAAGCTGAAGGAGCTGCAGTGGGTGGGCATCCCGCTGCTGGCGATCTTCGGCCCGGGCGCGGACGTGGGGTACGAGGCGGGCGGGGCGATGAAGTACGACACGTATACGGTGCAGACGGTGATGGAGGCGGTGGCGAAGGCGGGGGGGCAGCCGTGAGCGGGGGCGAAGGATCGCACGAGGACGAATCGTCGCGCGGCGATCGGGCCGTGGCTGCGGACGCGGACTCGTCGGCCGAACCGATCGACCCCCTCGACGCCCTGCTCACCTCGATCGACGCCCTCGAAACCGCCATCGAACGCACGCCGCCCGACGAAGGCGTGACGCTCGTCGACGCGATGGGCGGCGCCGCGCGCTGGTCCCTGCCGGTCCACGACCACGGCTTGGTGGCCCTCGTCGACGTCATGCCGCGCCTGATCCCCGAGGGCCAGACGGCGGACTACGCGATCGTCCAAGCCGCCCGCGTGAGCTACGGCGTCGGGACGAAGCGCGTGAACGAGGACCGCGGCCTGATCCGCTACCTCCTCCGCCACCGCCACACGACGCCATTCGAGATGATCGAGTTCAAGTTCCACTGCCGCATGCCGATCTTCGTCGCCCGCCAGTGGATCCGCCACCGCACCGCCAACGTGAACGAGTACTCGGCGCGCTATTCGGTCGTGCCCGAGCTGTTCTACCGACCGACCGTCGACAACATCCGCCAACAGTCCAAATCGAACCGCCAGGGCAGCGAGGCGCTGCCGGTGGACGACGCGACGGCGGAGGCGTTCCTGGACTACCTGGATGCGATCGAGCGCCAGTACAAGTCCTACGAAGACCTGCTGGACCGCGGCGTCACGCGCGAGCAGGCGCGCATGGGCCTGCCGCAGAGCGTGTACACGGAGTGGTACTGGAAGTGCGACCTCCACAACCTGTTCCACTTCCTGGCGCTACGGATGGACGCCCACGCGCAGGCGGAGATCCGAGACTACGCGAACGCGATGTTCGCCCTGGTGCGGGGGGTGGTCCCGATCGCGGCGGAGGCGTTCGTGGATTACCGGTTGGGGGCGGTGACGTTGTCGCGGTTGGAGGTGGAGGCGTTGCGGTCGGGGGGGGCGTTGGGGACGGATAACGGGCGGGAACGGGCGGAATGGGCGGAGAAGCGATCCGCGTTGCAGTCCACCCCACCGTCCTGAGTTGCCCATGTCCCCGGCCGAGCCGCCCCCCGTCCGTCCCCACCTGACCCTCCTCCACTCCTTCGCCCTCGTCCCGTCCCCGTGCCCCGGCCCCGGCTCCGTTCCGACGCGGACCGCCGCGCCCCTGGACACCTTCGGAACCCGCCAAGAAGAACGACTCCTCGCCTACCTGGCCCTCCGCCCGGGCGTGGCACGCAGCCGGGACAGCATCGTCGCCACGTTCTGGCCGGACCTGGAGACGGGCAAGGCGCGCAAGCTGTTGTCGCTCTACCTGTTCAAGTTGAATGAGCGGCTGGCGCGGTCGGGCGTGGTGGATGCCATCGAGGACACGCGGGAGACGCTGCGGCTCTCGCCGGCCATCCGGACGGACGCGCAGGCGTTTGCCGAACTCGTCCTGGCGGGAACGGTGGCGCATTCGCCCATCGAGCGAACGCAGCACCTGCAGGCCGCCGTCGAGCTGTACGGCGACGGGCTGCTGCCGGCATACGACTACCCGTGGGTGACGGAGCAGCGCGCGCAGATGGAGGTGCTGTACCGGCACGCCGTGACCAGCTTGGCGGCACTGCTCGACCCGTCAGGGCGGATGCAGGATCTGCTGGACGCCATGCCGCCGGCCGCCTGGAAGGGGCTCGCGCGGCTGGGCGGCCGAGGGTCGGCGGGATCCGATGTCGAGGCTGCGGATACGTCGGCGTCCGACCCGCCGGACGGTGCGGACGAGGACGATCCGGCGGATGGGGCAGGTGGCGACGCCGACAGCATCGATGCCGCCGATGCCGCCGACACGACGGGGCGACGCAAACGCGCGATCGCCGATCCGTCCGCCGCGGCCACCGCCCCTCCGGACGCCCATGCACTCGCCACCTTCGTCCGCGATGCCGCCGCGACGCTGCGCGGCGCGCATCATCGGGCGGCGGTCGAGCGCCTGTCCGAACGGATCGACGACCTGCGCGCCGTGCTGGTGCAGCGGCCCACCGTCGCGTCGTTCCCGGTCCAGCTCGGCATCGCCGCCGACGTGTGGCGCTTCTGGTACCTGACCCGACGCGTGCCCGAAGGGCGAACGTATCTGGAGCGGCTCCTGGCGTCCGGGCTGGACGCACCACCTGACATCCGGGCGGCCGCGCTCCACGCCGCCGGCACGCTGGCCAACCTCGAGGGCGATCGGGCGATCGGGATCCCGCGCCTGCAGGCGGCAGCCGAGCTCTGGCACTTGCTTGGCGACGACCAAGCGTTGCTGCGCACCGTCGTCAACCTCGCCTTGGCCCGCCACGACGCCGGCGAGTTCGAGGCAGCGCGGGCGATCCACGACCAGGCGATTCGCCTCGCCCGGCGCCTGGGCGAGGAAGGGTCGCTGGCGCGCGCCCTGTTCAACAGCGCGCTGACCGCACTCAAGCTCGGCGACCACCGCGCCGCACGCGCCCTGTTGCAGGAGCAGTTGGCCCTGCCGATGGCGGCCCTCGACCCGCGCCTGCGCGGCGTGTCGCACGCCCACCTGGCGACCGCAGCGCTGATCGAGGGCGACCGGGCGGCGGCCCGTGCGGAGGCGGAAACGGCGCTCGAAGCGCTGGCGTTGGCGCTGGCGCCCGATCCGAGCGCATTGGCGATCGCGTGGTGCGTGATGGGCCGCGTCGACTACCTCGACGGCCGGCTGGAGGCGGCGATCAGCGCGCTCGACACGAGCATCGACCAAGCCCGCGCCGCCAAGGACATGGCCTTGACGGGCATGGTTCTTGGCTACCTCGCCTTGGTCTACGAGCGCCTCGGGCAACCCGACATGGCCGCCCGGTGCACGATGAATGCGACGATGCTGATGCGGAGCGCGGGGGCGGATGAGTTGGTGGGGCGGTTTGTGGGAGGGGACGCCCGCGTGTTGCCGGCGGACGCGGGTGAGAGGGAGCCGGCCCCAGGACGAGATGCGCAGTAGGCCGCCACGCGTAGCGACGCCGGACTACCGGGCGCCACTTGAACAGCAGATCGAGGACCGTCGCGCCAGGTCCGACGCCGCCGAAGTCCGGGGGGGGGGTCATCCCCAACAACGGGCCGTAATGACGGCACAGACGAAGCACCTTGCTGGACCAACCACTGTGCAGAAGGCGTGGCCGCGGACCGTCCAGAA
The DNA here is from genome assembly GCA_016703025.1 of Candidatus Avedoeria danica. Taxonomy (NCBI): domain Bacteria; kingdom Bacillati; phylum Chloroflexota; class Ardenticatenia; order Candidatus Epilineales; family Candidatus Epilineaceae; genus Candidatus Avedoeria; species Candidatus Avedoeria danica. Next base: position 221,726 of record JADJCV010000002.1, on the reverse strand, counting down.
CGTCGTGTCAAGCGGCAACGGCGCATCGGCCGGTTGTCATTGCCTACCTGACGTCAGCACGACGCCATCGATCCGCAGTGCGCCGCCTGGCCAGGGATTGCCCCGATTGACCAACGCTTACCTGCAGAGCCCGCCGTAATTCACGATGGCGACTGCCGCTCGCCAGGCGTACCTGGTTGCACTTGGCCGAAGTCGTCGGCATCATCGACATTCGCACGCGCGCAGCCCACTTGCAGCCCATCGGCTCGGTGGACCGTGCTAACTGCGCTCATCTCCAGGAACCGCTTCACAGCAAGGCCACAGAGGACTATCATGCCGCCAATGCATCCTTCACCCAAGGTGCGTCATCCAGAAGACTTCTTCCCAAAAACCGTCAGCCATCACGTGCAGCCCACCGTCTGCGTTCAAGGTAAAGGTAGCGAGAAGCTCCCCGAGCAGCGACTTCGCCCGTGACGGCCTTCATGGCGTTCGAGTTCATTCAGGCAGACCATTCAGCGACCGTACCTAACTGAGATCGTCTTCAGCGAGGGATCAGATTCAAGCCTCGAAACTACACTCGTGAGCCTATCAGGGAATGGAATTGGTGGGTCACCATGTCGATACTTCAATTGGACCCGTCACTAGCTGCACTTTCCACAGTCGCCACCGTTATCCTTGGCCTCCTCGGTGCAAGGCTGGTGTATAGCGACATTCAAGTGAGGCGACAGCAGCTTAGAGAAGGTCGTGATCGATCAATCCCAACGATAGAGATTCTTGTTGATACGACGATCCACCATGTTCCTTCGACTCCTGGAAATGCTGACGCCGTGGTCGTCATCGAAACACACATCGCAGTGAGGAATGACGGCGGAGTGACGATGTGCTTTCCCGCTGTGTACGTATCCAGGCGAGCGATTGTCGACACGACGGCTACGTCGTATTTGACGTGCGGAGACGGGCGCCAATTTAGGGAGCTACCTGGATGTGGTGACATAGCACGCATCGTAAATGTCGCTCGCCTGCCGCACTCTGTGTACACGGTGGGTCCAAAGCACACATCTCATTGGACGCTCTGGGATGTCGTGAGTCGCGCATTTATTGTGCGCTATCCAATGATAGCAACTCAAGTGACAGCGTTCTCTGCTTCCCCAGATCTCCTCGGCATTCACGCATATGGTCATGCCGGAACACACAGAGCCGCGTGGCTCGAATACGTCAACGCCGGGGACATCTCGTCAGCAACTGGATTGACGCGACATGAGGACATAGTCTTCGGTCGCAGCGATGAAACATACGGTCCCGATATCCAGCGACACCAGAGAGTACTACTACAGCCGGGAACACATGACGTGGATATACCGAGCACTATACGATTTCGCGATGTGCTGGAAAGTGTGGTTCAGCATGAGCGTTGGCACACTACTAGTCTATCAGTGGACGCGTCGACTGCATCAAAGTGAGATTCGAGATATCAGACTTCAAGATTGTAAATGTCAATCACGCGATCCTCTATGAGGTCTTGCCTCTTGAATAGCTCGTCGGCAAAAGGCCCGCACACAGCGGTTCACCTTTATGTGTTGCCCGCGGATGAATTCACTAGTCACAGATCGGAGTGAACATGAGCGTCAGTGCAGATCGCGTCATGATCATCTCTAACCCAGATGACGAGCACACCGCCCGCGTCGCATGGCATCTGCGAGCAATGGACATCGACCCGATAATGCTATATCCAGAGCACTTTGGAGACAGTCATGCGCTATCTCTCCATCTGGCCGGAGTTCCGGCTCGGTGGAATTGCTCCATACGAATGCCCAGTATGGATCTGGACATGGCGACGATCGCATCGGTCTGGTATCGTCGCCCACGTCTGCCGCTTGCTGGATCCGGATTGTCCGGTGCATCTCTTGCCTTCGCCCGTGATGAGTGGCGATCAGCGATTTCATCCCTGTATGCTCTCTCAACTTTCTCGTTATGGGTGTCCAGCCCAGAGCGGCTTCACTTGGCCGCGAATAAACCCCGACAGCTCCTACTCGCTTCCAATCTTGGATTCGCCATTCCGCGTACACTAATCTCAAGCGACCCGCGCCGGATTGCCGAATTCTACCACGATTGCGATGGACGTATCATCGCCAAGGCGACCGGCACCGGCTGGCTCTCCGGGGAGGATCACGAGGTCGACCGTTATGTTCTAACCAATCGAGTCATGCTTAACGACTTGATGGATAGCCCGGCTCTTTCTCTTGCCCCCACGACTTTCCAGGAGGAGATTCTCAAAGCGTACGAGTTGCGTGTTACGGTTGTAGGCTCTGCCGTCCATGCGGTCCGCATCGACAGTCAGGCGAGCGCCATTTCAGCGGTTGACTGGCGCCGCTACGACACGGCTAACACTCCGTATTCCCCATATGAGCTGCCGCCCGCACTCATTGAAGGCTGCCTCGCGATCACGCATGCACTGGGGCTCGAGTATGGAGCGATCGACCTCATTTGCACTCCAACGGGTCAGTACGTATTCTTGGAGATTAACGGGAACGGTCAGTTTCTCTGGGCGGAAATGCTCTCTGGCGTCCCAATTGCCCGTTCCGTTGCTTGCCTGCTTGCCCGATCCGCGCCTTCACTTACCGAATCTAGAGGAGGTCCGCCATGATTGTGCACCCGACCACCCACGAGCCGTTCCTCATGAGGTTCCTAGAGGAAGACACACTAGAGGGCCGCCCCGCAAGTGCGAGCCCGGAGCGGGGCGGCGAGAGCAACCCGAAGGAAGAAGCCCCCAGGCCTGAGCCGTCCAAGCCAGGACCATACGGGGACTGAAGTCGCCGTAGTCAGTTTGTGGGCGAGCAGGTCACTGGGCGGACGTAGTTCCGCCCAGTGGCGCGTCTGCGGTTGAGTGATGTGCCATCAGGCACGGTACAGAACCACTGCGTTGATCACTTGAAACCGCCGGCGTAGCTCCGAATTGTGTCAATCCAGCCATTGACTGATTCTAATGCTATCCTCATCGCATCATTCGGCAGACCGATCGCGTAGGCGTGCAGCCGGATGTGAGTTTGCTTGATACCGCGCAAGATCACCCTCAATCGTCCGGGAGCGTCGCACGAGGCGTATATACTGCAACAACGACATCGCGCCAGCCAGTATCAGCATCATCCCCATCACAGCCGCGTGGATACTGAATGCGCCTCCTGTCGTTAGATTGACAAGCATTGACATCAGTGCTCCAATGACAAGCCCGATTGTCGCTCCCCACAATTCTCGATCGTTTCGATATTCATTGAGTCGCCCCAGTAGTGACATTGGAACCAGATGCACATCTAACAATTCGCGCGCTGGCACGAGAAGGCGCGCCGTCAGCTCCGCCGCGTCCTCAACTGACTCAAATGCTTGCCGGACTTCAGAGACTGCATCGGGGTTCTGAGAAGGATCTGCCGCCAGTTTGTCGATTCGTTCCCGAACCGCCTGCAACTTGTCTCTTGCTTGCGCAAGCTCATAGTAGAGCAGCGGACTTCGCGCCATCCCGGATCTACTAGATTCGTAGTCAAGTGCATCGACTTCGTGCACGCTCAGGTCAGATAACTTCAGATATTCGCGTACGATCATTGGGATATCGTAATATCGCGGTATCGTCTCCCACTTCTCAATCACGTCTGGCTCGACTTCGAGAACGCCTGCTAGTTCGTCGCGCGACAGTCCTCGCACTACTCGCAGCCTAGAGAAGAGCTGTGCGCTTCGAGCCTCGTGCTCAACAGTTGCCATGAATCATCTCCGAGTTGTCGCCATTTCGAAGGAAGACGTGTATAGTAACCGATTTGCGAGGATCGCCCGCTCCTGCCAGATCGCACCTCTATTACGGCATCGGATCTCTTGTTGAGGTTCTGCCTTGCCAGGATCTGTAATACCAGCGTGCATGATCATTCTCGCAGAGAATGTATAGATTGGCTCGCCAACAGAGCTCGCCTGGTCGAGATGGCGGGACTTCAAATAGAGGATAGCAGATTAGAGAGAAGCCAGCAAGGTGGAATCTGGGGTGTACCTCCCGGCTGTTGTGGTCGAGAGCGCCGAGTCAATTCGACGCGCGAGCAGGGTCATATCGTCATGAGGTGCGTCGCAGCGTGCCGAGTCGCACACTGCCAGTTTATTGGCATGCTTCCTGCAGCCTCTGACTTGTACAATGTGCGCACAGCTGAGGAGTCGTAACGTTTCCCCCGTGAACGGTAAGCGTTCACCCGATTACCAGCCTACCTCTGTCAGATAGCCTAACGGTAACAGAGTGGCCTGGCAATCGGTTAAACGGTTACCGTGAACGCGCCCAACTTCCAGCCTGGAGACTACGTGCTTCCAGGCACGAGAATTCAGCCGGACCTCTTCGCTCCATCACGCGCTTCACCACTTGCACAATACAATATGGGGCGATCCCCTCGGACCGCCCCGTACGTCGATGATCTTCCGTTGCCCCAGGCTACCTTGTTCGCGTCATCCGCTGGCAACTACCTAATGGTGCTGTGCACGCCGCGCCTACCTTCCAGCCGCTACGAGCCCAGCATCCAACACATCAGGCACACCGGTCCGCCCATCCACCGCCCTCGCCCCCCCCCCCCCCCCATCACCACCGGATCCCCCGGATGCTCCGCATCCCACCGCGCCCTGAACGCCGCCAACTCGGCGCCGATCATCCCCCCGTTCACGACCTGCCCGCGAAACGCATCGGCTCCCACCAGCGCCTGGTGCAAACTCCGCTCCACCCGCACCGTCGGATACACCGACCCATCCACCCGCATCTCCGCCCCGATCAACCCGATCCCCGGCAGCCGCACCTTGTTCCCCGCCTTCAGCTGCAGCAACACCTGGCGGCCGAGCTCGCGGAGCACCATGTTGGCCAGCGGCGCCGTGACGAGCGTCCCGACGGACAGGTACTCCGCCAGCTGATCGAGTTCCACCGTGATCCCACGGGCGATGCGTGGGCGGTAGGCGGCGATCGCTTTGATCAACGAGGCCATCGGAGAACCTCCTGGATGGCGTCGCCCCGCTCGCCGCATCGACAATTCGACGGGCGCGGTGGGCCGGGGCGCTGCGGACGTGGCGACCAGCATAGGGTCAAATCGCACGCCCTGAACGCCGCGAAACCGCCGCGCCGCCGCCGTCTACCCGACGCAGAAGGCGCGAAACCGTCGCAATCAGCCCCCACCCCACCCTACCGATGCTGATCCACCAACACCGGATTCCCATCCGGATCCACCACCACGAAGCTCCCCGGCCCCGTCGTGCTCTCATCCGCCTCCGTCATGAACGTCACGCCCTGCGCCTTCAGCCGGCGTTGCAGCTCGCGGACGTCGGTGAACTCCGCCATGGGCTGGGCGTTCTGGTCCCAGCCGGGGTTGAACGTCAGCATGTTCTTCTCGAACATCCCTTGGAACAGCCCGATGATGTGGTCACCGTTCTTCAGGATCAGCCAGCCTTGCGCCGCGTCGCCGCCCATGGTGGTGAAGCCCAGCTTGTCGTAGAAGGCCCGTGACGCCGCCAGATCTTTCACCGTCAGGCTGATCGAAAACGCGCCGAGATCCATCGGGTTTGCCATTCCATGCTCCTTCATGTCGTTCTCAGGTCGGGTTGACCGGATTGCCCTTCAACGGCCTTCCATCCTTCTCACGGCCTTCCATCCTTCCCCCGCACCTCGATCCCATACTCCTCCAACACCCGCCCCACCGCCTCGATGTCCGCTTCCGCCACTTCCACCACCGGCCCCCGCGGCTTGAACCGCCGCACCAAGGCCGCCGCCCGCGGATCCGCCAGCACGTCGTGCAGCGACGCTTCGTTCGGCAGCTCGACCAACACCGGTCGATGAACCTTCGCCGAGCCGTAATGCCCGCACCACGCCTTCAGCCGCCGGTCCAGCCATTCCGGCGCCCCCCCGGCGCACAGCGTCGACCACTGCGCCAGCTGGGCCGTGGCGTCGAGGCCAAGCTCGCGCTTGGCGCGGACGGCCGAGGCTGCGGTCAGGCGCCACATGCCGGATACGGCATCCCATTCCGCCAAGCGCTGCAGCCGCCCCAGCAAGTGGAGGCTGATCACCTTGTGCCGCGGATGAACGGCGCCGTCGTCCGCCAGATCGATGCTCTGCGCCGCCGCCGGGTCGTGCCGCGTCGCCGGGGCTAGCCCGAGCCGATCGAACGTGGCCGCCAGGCGTGCCGGGTCGACGACGCGCGCCAACGGCGCATCGCCTCCACCTCCACCGCTGACACCGCCGACACCACCACCACCGACGGCACCGACACGACGCCGACCCCGCCGACCCCGCCCCCCGCCGCCACCCGCCCCATCAGCGCCGCATCCGCCGCCTGCACCAGCACCGCCCGCCGGTGGACGACGATCGTCTCATGCAGCTGCTGCCACTCGTCGATGCTGCGCGCCACGTTCTGCGGCACGTCCGCGCCGGACAGCTCGGCCAGCGCCGCCACGATCTGCCCCCCGGACAGGCCGTCCTGCTGGCCGCGGTAGACGCTCGCGCGCGTGAGCGCGTACTCCAGCACGCGGTCCGTGCCGACCCGGTCGGCGAAGCGCTCGAGGCGCATGAGCTGCGCCACCGGCACCGGGCCGATCGCCATGATGTGGAAGTTGGGCTGCACGACGATCCGGGCGCCGTGCTCGGCGTCGGCGGCGGCGTCCGGTGCGGCGGATCCGCGCCCGGCAGCCGCGCCCCGCTTCTTCGCCGACGAGGCCGACGAACCGAGCACGTGCCGCCCGAGCTCGTTCAGGCGGAACGCGACGACGTTCGCGCCGGCGTTCACGTTCGCCTTCGCCCCCGCCGCGCTCGCCTTCGCCCCCGCGTTCCCCCGCGCAGCTGCCCCGGCGTTCGTCTGCACCGTCGCCCCCGCCCCCGCCCCTCGTCCACGCCCAGGTCGCACAACCCCAGCCAATGGAGCGACTGGACGACCGAGCGGATCAACTCGGTCTCGACCCGCTCCCAGCCCTGGTTGTCGTTGGCGACGGGATCGAAGTCCCAGCCGAGCGGGTTGCCCCAGCGGCTGTAGCGGCTGTTGTAGTTGCGCGGGTTGCCGTACGAGCTGTAGGACGAGTAGTAGCCGCCGTAGGAACCGGAACCGCGCTGCGGCTCCTTTTTCAGGAGGAACTCGCGCCCCGTCCGCCGGATCACCGTCGCCGCCGCGCCGATCCCGACCCACTCGCCCGCTTGCCCGATCTCCCCGACGCGGCCGGCCACGAATGCGCGGGCGGCGAGGAGCGCCTTCGGTGCGACGGCGCGATCGCCCGCGTACGAGGTCGACCACTTGACCTTGTCCAGCTTCGTCAGCTCGTGCCAGGCGCCCATCGTCTTCCACGCGCCGAACCAGCCGCTCACACGCCCTTCCAGGGACAGCGACCAGAACCGGCTGCCCTTCTCCTCGTCCACTTGGCAGTTGCCGAAGTCCGGCCAAGCCACCAGCGAAAGCGCCTCCAGCAGGACACGCTGGAAGTGCAGGTACTGCAAATCATCTTCGCGGCTGACCACGGCCATGTCCGGCTTGGGGACCATCTGCGCTGCCAGGGCCGTCACGTCCCGCTTGCTCAGCAAGCCGGAATTGAGGAGCCGGGGCTTGTGCCGCCAGAGATAGCTCCACGTCAGATAGAGCTGCCGGCCGAACGCCGTCGCGTCGCCCGGCACCTCGCGCTCGAACGTCGGCGGACGGGGGGTCTCCAACGGCGGGGGGGGCGGCAGCTGTCCGATCACCTCGCGCGGGATCACGTACCGCACCGACGCGCCGAGCTCCGTCACCGAGGAATTCGTGCCCAGCGGCCCGCTGCCAAGGACCAGCCCGCGGACTTCGAGTCGGGCGACGATGTCCGGAAAGGCGTTGCCCTTCCGCGCTGGATTGCCGGTCGGCACTTCCCAGTCGTACCGGGCGGCCTTGGCGTCGCGCTGCACGACGCCGTCATCCTGGAGCGGCGCACGCAGCTCGTCGGCATCGGCCGTGCCGCCCATGTGCTGGAGCAGCGTCAGCGCCGCGCGCGATGCCGGATCCAGCTGCCCGATGCTCTGGCGCACATGGTCCGGCTTCGCCAGCTCCGTCGCCAGGCGGCGCACCATCTCCAGCTTGGGGACCCCGTTCTTGAACCAGCCGTTCGTCGTGCCCATGACGACGAGCGCGGTGGCCTTGTAGCCTGTGAGTAGGTCAGCGAGCGCCATCGTCGACTCGCTCATTCAGCCGCCCCCACCTCGACCCGCGGCGTGTGGCCGGCCCGCCGCAGCTCATCGAGCAGCCCATCCACGGACGCCTCGGCGACGACAAACGTCCGCGGCCCGGCCTCGCAGACCAGCGACGCGCCCAGCTTCGTCGTCGCCCGGAGCAGCCGCGCCGTCGCTTCGTCCGCCACCTCGACAAGCGCGAGGCCGGCGTAGCGGTTCACGGTCCCCCATGCGGACCACCACGTCTCGATCGCCGTCGCGACGGGCGCCGGCAGCGGCACGCCGGCCGCGGCGAGCGTGCGCACCACGTCCGCCGGCTTGGCACCCCTCTCGAAGGCGGGCTGCAGGGTGTCGGGACCGAGTCTATAGACGACGGCGGTGGTGGGGGGCGCGTCTGCCCCGCTCGCACCCGTCGCGCCTGCCGGACCGACGTATGCACCCACCGTACGCACCGCTTGAAACGGAGCGTCCGCGTTCCAGCGCACGTCGACGGTAACCGTTGCCGTCGACGCCTCCGACGTCGCCGCACCCGACTTCCCATCACCCCACCGAACGAACGGTTGCGCCGTCAACGTCGATTCGTCGCCCGTGACGATCGCCAGCCCGAGCGGCGACAGGCGCACCGCCCAGGCGCCGCCGGCCGGTGCGACGGCGGTCTCGACGAGGCCGAGCCAGCGCAGCGGGCCGCGGTGGAGGAAGGAGAACAAGGCCTCGGCCGCGCGCCGGCCGTCCTCGCCGGTGATGTCCAGCGGCTTGCCGGCGCCGTCGGCCATGCACCAGCCGTCCGCCTCGAGCGAGGGCAGGAACGTGGCGGGCCAGGCGGCGGTCACGAGGCGAGCGAGCGCCGGACCGTCCGCCCACGCTTCGTCGGATCGCCCGCGCGGGCGGGGCAGGCGGTGCAGGCCGCACAGCGCGTCCACGCGCGCGTTCGTGCAGCTTGCGTGGTACTGCTGAATCGTGTTGCGCCAGTAGTCGGCCGATCGCCGGTGCTGCAGCCGGGCGTCGGCGCGGACGAGCTGCGACACGTCGTCCCAGGTGGGGTACCGCAGCTGCAGCCAGGTGAACAGCGTCGTCATCGCCCGTTCGCCGGGCGACAGGGATAACCACTGTTCGACGACCGCCGGATCGATCGCCCCGCCCTTCGTGCCCTCGACGACGATCAGCCCCAGACCCACGAGCTGCGCCGCGACGAACGCGCTGCGCCCTTCGTCCGGATCGCCGATGGCAGCGGCGATCGCGTCGCGCGCGGCGCCGGCAAGCGGCGACATCGCCGGCGGGATCCGCATCGAGCGCGGCGCCCCGCGGGCTTGCCCCGGCGCCTCGCCGCGAAGGGTGGGCCAATGGCCGTGCATTTCCACCGTCTGGTCGCCGAACGGCTTGGTCGTCGGGATCTTGCCCAGCCGGCCAAGCGCCAGCGAACCGGCAAGGACGTCCGCCACCCCATCGCCGGCGGGTTCACGGCGCCACGATGCCGACACCTTGGTCACGGGGGTCCACGCCGGCGGCGGGGGCACGACCGCCAGCGGCCACGGGACGCGCAGCGAAGGCGGCGATGTCGTGCCGTCTCCCAGGACGAGACCGCGCTCGATCGCCGTGTCGAGCGCGCGGTTGCCGACGTGCAGCGGCGGCTTGATCCGCGCCGTCATCGGCAGCGCGGACTGCAAGCGGTCGAACGCCGCGGCCAGCGACGACCGCGTGTCGATGCCGAGCCAAGCGAGCGCGCTCAGCAGCGGCTGCACGTCGGCGGGCAGCGCGGCGGCCGCCGATGCCGCGCTGGTACGGTCCGCGTAATGCCGCTCGATCTGCAGGACGATGTCATCCCGCTTGAGCCCCGTGAGCGGCCAGCCGAAGCCCCGGGCGATGGCGCGGAGCTGCGGCATCGTCAGCGCCGCGATGCCGGCGGCGATGACCTGGCGGTCTTCGAAGATGCGCGCACGGAGGGGGATGGTGGGGGGCGACTTGTCGGGGATCATGACGCCGCCGCTCGCTCAGCCGCCCGCTCCGGCTCGAACGCCGCCACCTCGTGCCCATACAGAATCCGATACCGATACCCCTGCTCCGTCAGGAACATCTGCCGGTTGGCCGCGAACTCCTGGTCGCGCGTATCGCGGCTGACCAAGGTATAGAAGTGCGCCTGGCCGCCGTCGCTCTTCGGCCGCAGGATGCGCCCGAGCCGCTGCGCCTCCTCCTGGCGGCTGCCGAACGTCCCGCTCACCTGGATGGCCACGTTCGCGTCCGGCAGGTCGATCGCGAAGTTGGCCACCTTGGAGACGACGAGTCGCTTGGCCGTGCCCTCGCGCAACTCGCGGTAGCGCCGCTCGCGCTCGGCCGTCGACGTCTTGCCGGTGACGAGCGGGATGTCGTAGCGCTGGGCGATCGTCTCGAGCTGTTCGATGTACTGGCCGATGATGAGCACGGTGTCGTCTTCGTGCTTGGCCAGCAAGTCGCCGACGAGGTCGACCTTGACCGGGTTCTGGGCGGCGACGGCGTACTTGAGGCGCTCCTCGGCCACCGCGTACGCCATCCGCTGCGCCTCGGGCAGATCGATGCGGATCTCCGTGCAGTCCGCGGTGGCGATCCAGCCCTGGCGCTCGAGGTCCTTCCACGGCACGTCGTACTTCTTGGGGCCGATCAGCGCGAAGACGTCGTCCGCACGGCCGTCCTCGCGCACGAGGGTGGCGGTGAGGCCGAGGCGGCGGCGGGCCTGGATGTCCGCGGTCGCGCGGAAGACGGGGGCCGGAAGGAGGTGGACCTCGTCGTAGATGATCAGGCCCCACTCGCGCTCGTTGAAGATGCTCAGGTGCGGGTAGGCGCCGCTGCTCCGATGGTACGTGAGCGTCTGATAGGTCGTGATCGTGATGGACCGGATGGACTTCACCTCGCCGCTGTACTCGCCGACGGACTCGCGCGGGACGTCCGTCTTGTCGACGATCTCCTCGATCCACTGCCGCGCCGCCACGGTGCTCGGCGAGATGATCAGCGTGCTGGCGTTCACGGCGGCCATGATCCCGAGCCCGACGACCGTCTTGCCCGCCCCGCACGGCAGGACGATCACCCCGCTGCCGCCGTGCGCCGCGCCGTCCGCGTAGAAGATGTCCGCCGCCTCGCTCTGGTACTCCCGCAGCCTGAACGGCAGCGCCGTCGCGATCGACGTGTCGCGCAGCGCGATCTCGAACCGCTCGCCCTCGACATAGCCGGCCAAGTCCTCGGGCGGGTAGCCGATCTTGAGCAGCGCCTGCTTCACCGGCCCGCGCATCGCCGGCTCGATCGCCACGCGGAAGCGCTCGGGGCGCGCGGCGATGAGGGCGCGGATCGCCTTGTGGTTGCAGATCTCGGTGATCAGCGCCTCATCGTTGGCAACGACGAACAGATCGGCGCCGTCCTTGACGAGCTTCAGGCGCCCGTAGCGCGACATCTGGTCGAGGATGTCGCGCCGGACGTTCTCGGGCAGATCGTACTTGCCGTACTCGGCCAGCGTCGCCACGACGCCCTGCGCCTGCATGCCGCTGGCCGCCGCGTTCCACAAGGACAGCGGCGTGATGCGGTAGGTGTGGATGTGCTCGGGCGACTTCTCGAGCTCGGCGAACCGCGCCAAGCGGTCGCGCACCTCGTCGTAGCGCGGGCTGTCCACCTCGACGAGGACGCTGCGGTCGGATTGGACGATGAGGGGGTTGCCGGGGGTGAACATGCGGGCAATGGTATGCGGATCGAGCGCGCCGGGCGACCGCCACCGCCTAACCGTCCGTCGTCACCTGGACGTCCACGATGTGTTGAACGTCCTCAAACAGGCGCCTCGGCGTGTCGACATGGACGGTGTACGTGAACCAGCTGCCCTTCATCGGCGCCTCACCCACCCAGTCGATGACGTAGCGATTTTGCTCCACGCCATTCTTCTGCCACGTGTAGGCCGCATAACCGTAGACACCCTTGGCAACGGACTTGTACGCCGTTGTCGTTCCGGCCGGAACGTCGCCGAACGTGATCTCTTCCCACGGAAAGTGGACGACCAAGCCCGTGATGTCCTCTACGCCGTCGTTGGCGATGCGCAGCTGTGGGCCGGCATCGACCGCTCGGGCGGTCGATGCCAGGCCGCGCGGTCCGTGCATCCAGCGACCATCAGCCCGACGGCTACGATGGCCAGTGCGCGCCTCGTCGAACGCATTGGCCGCCCCTGTGTGAACCGATGGTACGACGCCATCAGGTCCTTCACCGTCAAGCTGACCGAAGAGGCGCCGGCCGGGCCCTGTGCTGGGGGCCGCCGGGCCGACGCCGACCGTTCGAGGGGCACAGCCTATTCAGGCCGGACCCCGCGCGCCAGTCCGCGCGCTCGTCCGCCCACCCCCATCCAACCGCACACCACCGGTCCGCCGTGCGCGTCTTTCCCCGGGGGCGCCGCCCCGCCCGGCGACGGCGCACCATCGCCTTCCGTCGTCGGCAACCCGTCGAACCCCCGCATGTACCCCTCCCGCCCGTCCACCTGCCTTCGCGCCGCCGCCGACAGCTCCGGGTCGCCGACGGCGATCGCGTGGATGTGCGGCACCGAGCCGGCAAACACCGAGTCGGGACCGCGGTACCACGCGGCGAAGCCGGCCAGCCGGAGGGCGCGGACCATCGCCTCGACCTCGCCGAAGAGGCGCGACGCAGGCTGTCGCGGGTCGCGAATCGAAATGTCGACGGCGCCGCCGCCCGCATGGGTGCCGAAGCTGCCCGCGACGGCGTCCGTGTAGGAGCCCTGGACGACGCGCAGGAGATCGCCGGGGCCGCCGTAGATCGTCTGGGCGGTTTCGAGCATGGCGAGCGTGCGGGCGTTCAGCGTTTCGCCCTTGAACGGCACGCGGGTCATGTCGTCGACCGGTTTGCGGCAGGCGAGGGGGTGGCGGCGCAGGGCGGCGAGGCGAGGTTCGGCCACTTCGCCGTACGCCGTCGGCGGTAATGCAATCGCGCACCACAGGGCGGCCGCGACGATGAGTGCGCTCGATGGGCACCTCATGGGGTACGGATCCCAGTCGACTTGATGGGGGGTGGGGCCATACGCTCCGGACCCATGATAACCCCTTGTTTTCCCCTCGCCCAAGTGATAGGCTGTGCCCCCAGCCGACCCGGTCTCCCGTGCCCGCCCCCGCGAGGTGCCCGATGATGCCGTCGACCGTCGCCCCCCGTCGCCTCTCGACCGCGGCGCTCGCCGCCGTGGCGCTCGCCGCCGCCGTGGCCGTGGCCGTGTTCGTCGTGCCGCTTCGGTCGCCGTTCGGCCGCGCGACGCCCCGGTCGCTGGCCGCCCCGATCGCCCAAGGCGTCGTGACGGACACGGTCGCGGTCACGACGACGACCGTGACGACTACAACGACGGCGACGACTGCCGTCACGTCGACCTCCGCCCTGAGCGCAACCCTCGCCGACTCCGCCGCCCCGAACCTCGCCGCCGCCCCCGGCTACCGCGCCGACCCCCGCCTCACCCGCTCCGAGAACGCCGGTCGCGAGATCTGGTTCAACGCCACGGCCGGCAACGCGCGCTTCCACACGTACACGTTCCAGCAGCGGATGGGCGCCACGATCGACTGGTTCCGGGTGCTGAACGCGCGCGAGCGGGAGGATCGCTTCAAGATCTGGGGGCTGATCAACAACCCGTTCTGCTGCGAGCCCGGTTCGCCCGGCTGCCCGGCGAAGTCGCTCGAGGAAACGTTCGGCCTGGACTGGTGCGAGGGGGACGACGAGCTGCTGCCGTTCGTCGGCCAAGAGGGCTATCGCGACCCGGCGTGCGACTTCGAGGACGCGCCGCTCGCGCCGGACGACGTCCACGGCACGACGGACCAGCGCGAGAGCGCGTGCGGCCTGGCGTTCGGGACGTCGGCGGGGGCGATGGGGCTGCGGAAGTTCCCGAACCCGCGGTTCGATCGTGAAGCGTGGCTGGCGACGACCGGGTCGCCGGCGACGTGGGAAGGGTTCGGCAGCCCGCTCGATGGTGCGATCGGCGACAACCGCCTGGCGGACGGCTCGATCGAGCCGCCGTTCCTCATCGGCATGGCGTGCGGCGCGTGCCACATCGCGTTCGATCCCTTGAATCCGCCCGCCGACCCGGCCAAGCCCGAGTGGGCGAACCTGGACGGGCTCGTCGGCAACCAGTACGCCCGCTTCTCCGAGATCATGGCCTCCGGGATGCCGACGAACAGCATCGAGTGGCAGATCTTCGTCCCGGCCCGCCCCGGCGCCACGGACACGTCGGCCGTCCCGAACGACGGCGTGTCGAACCCCGGCACGCAGAACGCGCTCATCAACCTCGGCCAGCGGCCCGTCCATCCGCACGACGTCGTGAAGTGGCGCAAGGCGGCGGCCTGCCCGGCGGGGGCGGACGAGCGCAGCTGCTGGTGCGAGCCGGGGCGGACGGGCAAGTGCTGGGAGCGCAGCCGGCAGACGGAGGACGTCCACAACATCCTGAAGGGCGGCGAGGACAGCATCGGCGCCCGCGAGGCCGTGCAGCGTGTCTTCTTTAATATCGGCAGCTGCGCCGAAGCGTGCTGGGTGAACCACCTGACGGACCTGCGCCAGCCGGATCCCAAGCAGCGCGGCTACGGCCAGACGCCGTTCGACATCGGCCAGTGCCGGCGCGACTGCCCGAACTTCCGCGCCGTCGAGGACCGGCTGGACGATATCGTCCACTTCCTCCTCACCGCCCGCCCGTCCGACTTGTACGTCGCCCGCGGCCTGCCGGACGAGGCGGCGCTCGAAACCGAGCTCGACGCCGAGTTCGCGGCCGACTTCGGCGCGCCGACGGGCGCCGTGGCGCGCGGGCGCGCCGTGTTCACCGAAACGTGCGCCGGGTGCCACTCCTCGCAGAACGTCGATGCGGACGGAGAGGCCCATCCGACGGAGGACTACCGCGCCACGCTCGATGGCCGTCCGGACCTCCGCCTGGACTGGCTGGGCAGCGACGAGCCGATACCGGCACAGGAGGTCGGGACGTTCCGCGGCCGGTCCCTCCACTCCAACCACATGGCCGGCCACGTCTGGGAGGAGTACGGCTCGGACACGCTCCGCGCCCGCCCGGCCGACCCCGCGATCCGCGAGCCGAGCGACGGCGGGCGCGGGTACTACCGCGTCCCGTCCCTGCTGAGCGTCTGGGCGCACGCGCCGCTCCTGCACAACAACGCGATGGGGCCGGAGCTTTGCGGCGGCGCCTCGCCCGCGCGCGAGCTCTACCGCTCACCTTACGTCGATGCCGCCGGCAAGCCGTTGGCCGACCCGCCGCCGTGCTGGCCGTACGACCCGTCCGTGGCGGGCCGGTTCGCGCTCTTCAAAGCATCCGTGGCCGACCTGCTGAACCCCGACGCGCGGAAGTTGAAGACGATGCTCCTCAGCGAGGACATCGTCCGCGCCTTCAGCCCAGCCCTCGCGGACGACGCGGACGACGCGGACGACGCGGACGACGCCAAGCTCCGGCTTGCCATCCGAATTCCACAGGGCGTGCCGGTGGCGATGATCGGCAGCCTCGACTACAAACGCCTGCTGGCCGACCTCGTGCGCACCCGTACGGCGCGTGCCGAACTGACCGCCGACCTGCAAGCGCGCTACGGCGACGAAGCCCCCGGCCTGCTCGCCGAGCTGGACGGGATCGCCACGGCCGTCGTGGCCGACCCGACGGGCGTGATCGACGCCTTCGGCGACCACATGGACGCGATCCTGCGTCTGTACGCCAGCAACACGATGTACCTCGAGAACGAGGGCCACACGTTCGGCGAGGATCTATCGCCGGCGGACAAGGCGGCGCTGACGGCGTTCCTGGCGACGCTGTAACACAGGCCGCCGAACGCCCTCGACACACACCGACCCGACCCCCAGGAGGCGTCCCATGGCCGACTTCATGACACGCGCACGTACGTGGCTCGCCGGCGTGTGGCGTCGGCCATGGGTGCGCTTTGGCCTGGCCGGGGCGATCGTCGCCGTGCTGGCGTTCGCCTGGAACGTGCGCTTTGGCCCGCCGCCGCGCGTCGGCTACGGACCGATCTGCGAACCGACCGACGCCGGCTGCAAGCCGTATGACTTCGCGCGCCTGGAGCACGAGCTGCCGCTGACGGATGCGGAGATCGCCAAGATCACGCCTGCCAACATCAAGCACGCCAGCCAGGAGCAGGTCGATCAGATCTACGCCCGCCTGTCCGCCGGCCCCATTCCCGACGGCGCGTTCGACGGCGACTTGTTCTTCGCCCGCGGCGACGACGGCGGCACACGCCTGGCCGAGATCCTCGGCGCGCCGCTCCTGGGCACGGCCGCGGACGCCAAGATCGACCGGATCGAGCACCTCGGCCGCTTCCTGTGGAAGGGCAAGGTCTTCTACCGCGACGAGCAGTTGCTCCGCAACCGGATCGAGGACGTCGACGGCCTCGCCCGGCTCCTCGGGATCGACACGTCCGCGCTGATGACGATGCAGGACGGCGTGCGGGACGCGTGGCTGCTCTTCCCGGCCAGGCTCCACTGCGGCCAGAGCCTGTTGGACGGACGGCGGGAGTCGATCGTCATCGACTACGCCTTCACGGACGCGCTGCCGGGGTACGTCGCCAACCCGGACGCGCTGGCCGGGCGGGACGGGCTGGCGGTGCGGGACGAGATCCGGATGGTCCGGCCCGGCTTCTACCTCGGCCGCGCCTACCTTCGCCGGATCTTCGCGCTGAACTTCACGCTCGTCAGCGCGGACGCCGCGCGGGCGGCCGAATCGTCGTCCGCGCCGCCGGCAGAGGATTGCTTCGCCGGCATGCAGGCGCGCGAGTGAGCCCCATCGGAGGACCGTGCCATGGCTGATCCCGACGCCAATCCCGACCCCCCATCCCCCTTCGCCGTCGCCTGGCGGCGCGTGATCGCCCGTCTCCGCACGCGCACCGCCAAGCAGTTCGCCGTGGCCGCCGTCGTGCTCGCCGCGCTGTACCTGGGGGTGCGCTTCCTCGGCGCGCCGGCGCCCGCACGGTTCGCGGACGATGTCGACCACTTCAAGTACGGCTCGATCGGCAGCGAGCACGTCTTCGGGGTGCCGGTGAACATGTGGCACGCGCTGCCCGAGCTGTTCGCCGACAAGCTGCCGCCGGCAGGCGGCTACGCGTCGATCGGGATGGTCTACGAGGACGGCCACGACCTGCCGGTCGGGACGACGGTGCGTCGGGTGATGGGCTTCGATCGGGTCTGGCTGAACTGCGCCGTATGCCACACCGGCACGGTGCGGGACGCGCCGGACGCCAAGCCGACCGTCTATGCCGGCATGCCGGCGAACACGTTCGACTTCCGGGCGTTCATGCGGTTCTTCCTCGAGGCCGCGCCGGACCGCCGCTTCACCCCCGATCGGATCCTGCGGCAGATCGCGGTGCGCGAGGAAGCGGGGCGCGGACGCGGCTACGACGCGCTCGACACGTTCCTGCTGCGGTTCATCGGCATCTACTGGTTCCGCGAGCGCACGCTCATGGTGAAGGACCGGCTGCGGATCTTCGATGAGCAGCCGGAGTGGGGCCCCGGCCGGGTGGACACGTTCAACGCCGCCAAGGTCCTCTTCGGCTTCCCGACGGACGCGCTGCCCGCGCGCGAGAAGGTCGGCACGGCCGACTTCCCGTCCATCTGGAACCAGGCGGCGCGCGAAGGGATGCAGTTGCACTGGGACGGCAACAACACGTCCGTGGCCGAGCGCAACCGGAGCGCCGCGCTCGGCGCCGGCGCGACGCCCCCGACGCTCGAGGGCGCGTCGATGGACCGCATCGAACGCTGGATCGGCACGCTGAAACAGCCGCCGTACCCGTATGACGTCGACCCGGCACTGGCCGCCAGGGGCGCGCCGATCTACGCCCGCCTCTGCGCCGACTGCCATGGCGCGAGCGGTTCCGACTTCACCGGCCGGTATGTCGGGCAGGTCGTGCCGATCGACCGGATCGGCACGGACCGCCACCGCCTGGACTCATACACGCTCGAGCTGAGCGCGAACCAGAACACGCTCTACACGGGTTACGAGGAGCGCCGCTTCAAGCACTTCCGCAAGACGAACGGCTACGCGAACATGCCCCTCGACGGCGCCTGGCTCCGCGCGCCGTACCTGCACAACGGCTCCGTGCCGACGCTGCGCCTCCTGCTCGAGCCGCAAGAGAACCGCCCGGCGGCGTTCTACCGCGGCAACGACGTCTACGACCCGGCGCAGGTCGGCTTCGTGTTCACCGTGGCCGACTACGGGCCGTCCCGCCGCTTCTTCCGCTACGACGTCGCGCTGCCCGGCAACGGCAACGGCGGGCACGAGGGGGCGGCGTACGGGACGGCGCTGACGGATGCGGAGAAGGACGCGCTCGTCGAGCACCTGAAGACGTTCTGACGCTTCCCCGTTGCCGGCCCGATTCGGCGCCACGAAAGGCGGCTCCAATGGATCCTGAGCACGATCTCCGCGACATCCGTACCTGGAAGCGCTGGTTCAAGACCCCTGCCGGCAAACGCTGCCTGGCCGTCGTCGCGATCGTCGCCGTGCTGCTCGGCTACATCGCCTGGTACAAGGGCTTCCGCGTCGTGCCGCAGCCGGCGCGGATCACGGACGATCCGGCGATGCGGTTCAAGTACGGCTCGCTGGGCTCCGAGGAGGACTACGGGATCCCGTACTACGTCTGGCTCGTGTTGCCGCGCGTCTTCCCCGACCTGCTGCCCGGGCCGGGCGGCTACGCCTCGTTCGGCTTCCCGTGGGAGCCGGGCGAGGAGACGCCGGTGGGCTTCAGCAAGAAGACGATGGGCTTCCCGCGGATCACGAACAACTGCGCGCTGTGCCACACCTCGATGGTCCGCACCGAGGAGGACGCCGAGCGGATGTTCATCGCCACCGGGCCGAACCACACGGCGCGGCTGCAGGCGTACATCCGCTTCATCTCGAAGGCCTCCAAGGACCCGCGCTTCAACGCCGACGAGATCCTCGCCGAGATCGAGCCCGTCGTCGAGCTCGACTTGATCGACAAGCTCCTCTACCGCTACCTGATCATCCCGATCACGCGCGACCGCCTGGCTGCGCGCGACGCGGACTTCGACTGGATGAACCTGCCCGGCTGGACGGAGTGGGGCCCCGGCCGCGACGATCCGATGAACCTGACGAAGTACTTCATGACCGAGATGCCGGTGGACGACACGATCGGCAATGCCGACTTCCCGTCCGTCTGGAACCTCGGCATCCGCCAGGACCACTCGATGAACTGGGCCGGCGAGACGGAATCCTCGCGGGCGGTGATCATCGACTCGGCGCTCGGGCTGGGGATGCCGCCGACGGCCGCGAACGTGCGGTTGGCGGAGGACATCGACTCCTGGCTACAGGAGGTGCCGCCGCCGCCGTACCCGCTCGACATCGACGCCGCGCTGGCCGCGGAGGGCCGGCCGATCTACGAGGCGGAGTGCGCGTCGTGCCACGAGGCGGGCGGTACGGACTACGGGAAGGTCGTCCCGATCGACGAGATCGGCACGGACCGCGAGCGGCTGGACACGTGGAGCCAGGCGGCGGCCGACGCCGCGAACGCCAAGGTGGCAAGCTTCGGCATCACCCGCAAGGACATGGTCTTCCGCGACGGCTACGTCGCCCAGCCGCTGGACGGCGTCTGGCTGCGCGCGCCCTACCTCCACAACGGCGCCGTGCCGAACCTGCGCGCCCTGCTCCGCCCCGCGTCCGCCCGCCCCACCGACTTCTACCGCGGCTTCGACGTCTACGATCCGGTGAACGTCGGCTTCATGTCGAGCTGCGCCGACGCGAACGCCCGGCTGAAGGACGGCTGCGCCGAGCTGAAGCGCGTCGGGACGCTCTTCGACACGCGGCGGCGGGGGAACGGGAAGGGGGGGCATGCGTACGGGACGGATCTCGGGACGGCCGAGGTGGATGCGCTGATCGAGTACATGAAGACGTTGTAGACGCCGTCGCCCGGGCGGTCCGAACGGGCAGCGGCGATCGGCGCATGCCGGCTGCCGTAGGGCATGTAGATGCGATGCCGCGGGGCGGGCGACGGCGTCGAGCTGTGTTCGCTCGTCGGGTTCAAGGTGGGCGTCGGCTCCTGCGAGGGTATCCGGCTGGCGATGGCGGTGGCGGTCGGAACGGCGGTCTCTGCGGTCGTGGCCGTCGGCGTCGGCGTCGCCGACGGCATCCCGCCCCCGTCCCCGAACGGATCGCGGTAGATCAGGATCCGGCTGCGGTTGTGGTCCGACATGTACAGGTTGCCGTAGCGGTCGAAGGCGCCTTGGAGCGACATCGAGAAGTAGTCGCGCAAGGTGTCGCGGGGCGGGCCGTCGGCCAGGACGTCGTCGAAGAGAAGCGGGAAGCGGGCGGTGTTCAGGCCGCCGATGTACGGGTTCACGCCGACGACCATTCGGTTCATCATGGCGAGCGTGACTTGCCCGTCCTTGCCGAAGAAGGCGGGATCGAACGGCCCGCAGAGGGGCGAGCGGCAGTCAGGCTCCTCGAAGCTGCCCTGGCGGCCGAAAACGCGCGACGCCGGGATGCCGAACGTCACGCGCTGCGCGTTGGTCGGCAGGCGGTCGCCATCCCACAGGAGCAGGCGGTGGTTGCCGTCGAACTCGCGGGCGTGGTCGGCGACGACGAGGTTGCCGAGACCCTGGAACGCCAGGCCGCCGGGCGCGCACAGGCTGTCCTGGGCGGGCGCGCGGCTGCCGCAGCCGCGGTTGCACGCGCGCCCGTTATCGTTCGCCTGGCCGAGCACGACGTCGACGCTCGGTACCCCTGCGGGTTGCACGTTGGCGATGCGGAAGACGCGGTTGAAATCGCGATCCGAGACCCAGATGCTGTTGCCCGAGACATCGACGGCTAGGTCGCCGATCGCGACCGATGCGGACCAATGGAACGAGCGGCTGCCCCCATCCACGACCACCGGCGAACGCAGCACGTGGCTTGGTTGGGCGCTGGCAGTGAGCGGCATGACGTACGAGGAAAGGGTCGCACCGCCGGCGCTGTGCAGTGCCCACAGGTGCGCCGGAAGCGGACCGATGTTCTGGTAGACGAACTCGGCGTCGAGCCGCCCGAAGTAGTCCCCGCCGCCCGACATCGTCACCGCGTCGGGCTGGCCGACGACGCCGTCCGCCGGCTGTCCGTTCACCGCATCCCAGGGCCGATTCCAAAACAGCAGCCGATCCTGGTCGGCGACGATCAGCTGGTCGCCGGCGATGGTCATGCCGTTCACGACGAACAACCGGCCGCCGTCGACCTCGTTGGGCATGCGGACGTTGCGCGCGGACGAGAGCAGGAAGGCGTCCGGCTCGATCGACCGTGCGTTCGGCGGCGGCGCGGGGTGGTGCAGCAGCGCCTGGTGCGTCCAGCCGCTCTGCAGCACATTGCCGTCGCGGTCGATGCCCGGCCCGCCCCAATCGCCTCCGGCGAAGTAGCCGAGCGCCTGGACCTCGTTGCGGCCGCGGAAGCGCACGAGGCGCCGGTTGAAGGCGTCGTTCACCCACAGGTCGCCGTCCGGGCCGATCTCAAGGCCGGGCGGGCGATCCATGCCGCTGCCGAGCGTGTAGCCGGCGGGCATCCCGCTGCGCAGCGGCGGTTCGTACGCCAGGACGCGGCTGTTGTAGGTGTCCGCCACGTAGACCGTGCCGCGCTCGTCCACCCGCACGGCGCCGGGCGCGTTCAGGCCGGCGAGGTCGGCGCTGCTGCCGTGGGCCACGAGGTCGCCCTGGCCGAGGACGAGGTCGGCCGTGGGCGCCGGCACGTCGCCGTCCGCGCCGCGCGGGAAGCGCAGCACGCGGTGGTTCTGCTTGTCCGTCACCCAGAGGTTGCCCGCACCGTCGACGGCGACGCCGGCCTCGATCGTGCCGTGGCCGTTCGGCGGCGCGAGGCAGAGGCTCTCGGCGTCCGGCGGGCCGGTGGAGCCGCGGCCGCGGTTGCACGCCTGGCCGTTGAAGTCGGCCTGGCCCCAGACGTGATCGGCCACGGCGTCCGTCTCGAACGGCCGGTCGTAGCGCAGGACGCGGTGGTTGAAGAAGTCCGGTACGTACAGGTTGCCCGCCGGATCGACGGCCATCGTGGCGGCCGAGCCGCCCTCGAGGATGCTGAGCTGGTCGACCCGCAGCAGGCACAACGTGGATGCGCTCGGCGCGGGCGGCACGGGGTAGGACTGGAACGCGCTGTCGCCGTTGCAGGCCGACTCGCCGGCGAGGCTGGTTTGGCCGAGGACGATGTCGGCCGGTTTGTCGCGGTCGAGGAAGCACGTCGATCCCGGGCAGTCCGCGTTCGACGTGCACGCGCCGCCGGCGCTCGGGCCGGCGGCGCACGTGCCGAGGTGCCGCAGGCCGAGGACGCGGTTGTTGCCGGCATCGTAGACATAGACGCGGTTCGGCTGGACGGTGCGATCGACGAGCACGCCGTTGGGGTTGAAGAGGCGGTTCGCGACGACCTTGTTGGGGGTGACGATGTGGAAGTCGGGCTGGCCGAGGATCGTGTCGGCCCAGAGGTCGCCGGCGACGCCGCGCACGGGCTGGACAGCGGTCGGCGCCTGGGCGGTGGTCGTCGAGTGGGCGGCTGGTATCGAGCGAGCGGCCGTCGGGCCGAGGAGCGTCACGGCGGCCGCTGCCGTCGCGGCGGCAAGGGCGCGTGCGGAGGGCGTGGGGACTCGGTGCGGGCGGAGGGCGGTCGGGCGGCGGTGGGTGGGCGTCATCGCATCCTTCGTCCTACGGGTTCGTCGCGCGCATGTGTGCCACGGACGCCGTCACAAGCTCGCGCAGCACATCGACATCGATGTCGGACAACCGTTTGATGTAGAGGCACGACTTGCCGATCGTGTGCTTGCCGAGGCGGGCCAGCAGCGCTTCGTAGTCGTCGTACCCGGACATGAGGTAGAGCGTCAGGTTCTGCTTGCGGGGCGAGAAGCCGGCCAGGAACCAGTCGCCCTCGCGGCCGCTGGCGTAGCGATAGTGGTAGCGGCCGAAGCCGACGATGGCCGGCCCCCACATCTCGGCCTCGGCGCCGGTGACGCCGGCCATGAGGTCGGCGACGGCCAGGCAGTCGGCGCGCCGACCCTCGTCCGGGATCGCGGCCAGGAAATCCGCCACGCTGGCGTCGGTGCGCCGGGTCTTGAGCTCAGCCATCGGTCCTCCCGAGCGTTCGTTCGATGCGGCGGTCGGGCACGAGCCAGATGATGGCCACCAGCGCGTAGAGCGCGCACGAGGCCCATGGTGCGGCAAAGGCCAGCGTGATGGCGGCGGCATAGATCGCGAGCGAGATCTTGCCCTTGAAGTCGCGCCCGAGCGCCGTCGCCAGCGCCGAGTCGCGCTCGTGGCCGGCCAGAAGGGCACGGGTCAAGATGAAGTACGCCACGGCAGCCATCAGCAGGACGACGCCGTAGAGAACGACCGGGTCGCCCGCAAACCCGCTCTCGCCCATCCAGGCCGTGGCGAAGGGCACGAGCGACAGCCAGAACAGGAGGTGCATGTTGGCCCACAAGACGCGGCCGTCGACGTGGTGGACGATCTGGAACAGGTGGTGGTGGTTGTTCCAGTAGATGCCGAGGTAGATGAAGCTCAACACGTAGCTGAGGAACACCGGCGTCAGCGCGACGAGGGACGAGAGGCCCGCGCCGTGCTCCGGCGGATGCAGCTCGAGAACCATGATCGTGAGGATGATGGCGATGACGGCGTCGCTGAAGGCTTCGAGGCGGCTCTTGGTCATTCGGAAGCTCCGGAGGTTCGAGGACGTCGGGCGCGATCGATGTCGCCGACATCTATATCATGAGCGGCGCTCGGCGAACATTCGCCCGGCCGATAACTTCTACGCGCGCGCGATCGCCTCAGCGAGTCCGCATCCCCATGACCCCGCCCACCGGCACCGTCACCTTCCTGTTCACCGACATCGAGGGCAGCACGCGCCGCTGGGACGCGGACCCTGCGGCCATGTCGGAGGCCGTCGCGCGCCACGACGCGCTCGTCCGCGCGGCGATCGAGGGTGCCGGCGGCTACGTGTTCAAGACGCTGGGCGATGCGTTCTGCGCGGCGTTCACCGACGCATCGGCCGCGGTCGTCGCAGCGACGGTGGCGCAGCGGGCGATCGACGAGACGGACTGGACGGCCGTCGGCGGCGTGCGGATTCGGGCGGCCATCCACGCCGGCGCCGCCGACGAGCGGGACGGGGACTACTTCGGGCCACCGCTGAACCGCACCGCGCGGCTGATGGGCGTGGCGCACGGCGGGCAAACCGTCCTGTCGCGCGCCGCCCGCGACCTCGTCGGCGACGACCTTCCGGCGGGCGCTTCGCTGCGCGACCTCGGCGAACACCGCCTGCGCGACCTGAGCCGCAGCGAACACGTTTTCCAGCTCGTCGTGCCGGGGCTGCCGGACGACTTCCCCGTGCTCCTCAGCTTGGGCCAGCGGCCGAACAACCTGCCCGTCGAGACGGCCAGCTTCGTCGGCCGCGAGCGCGAGCTCGAAGCGCTGCTGGAGCGCCTGCCAGAGGCGCGGGTGCTCACGCTGTCCGGCATCGGCGGCACCGGAAAAACGCGCCTGGCGCTGCAGCTCGCGGCGGCGGCGCTGGACGACTACCCGAACGGCACGTGGTTCGTCGAGCTGGCGCCGCTCGCCGCGCCGGAGCTCGTCGCGTCGACCGTTGCAGCCGTACTGGGCGTGCGGGAGCTGCCGGGGCAGACGATCGAGGCGGCGCTGCTGGACCACCTGGCGGACAAGCGCCTGCTGCTCGTGCTCGACAACTGCGAGCACGTCGTCGAGGCCGCGGCCCGACTGGCGGAGGCCATCGTGCGGCGTTGCCCGAACGTCCGGATCGTCGCCACGAGCCGGGAAGCGCTGGCAATTCCCGGCGAGCACGTGTTCCCGGTGCCGCCGCTCGGTCTGCCGGCATCGGAGGACGACGCGCCTGCGTCCATCGCGGCGGCGGAGGGCGTCCGGCTGTTCGTCGAGCGCGCGCAGGCCGTCGTGCCGCGGTTCGACGTCACGACGGACAACGCCGGCACAATCGCCGAGCTGTGCCGCCGGCTGGATGGGATCCCGCTCGCAATCGAGCTCGCGGCGGCGCGGACGCGGATGATGTCGCCCACGCAGATCCTCGAGCGGCTCGACCAGCGATTCCAGCTCCTGACGGGCGGGAGCCGAACCGCCGAGCCGCGGCAGCAGACGCTGCGCGCCGCGATCGCCTGGAGCTACGACCTCCTACCCACCGAAGAGCAGGCGCTGCTCCAACGGCTGTCCGTCTTCCGCGGCGGCTGGGCGCTCGCGGCCGCGGCCGCGGTCGGCGCCGACGTCGCCGAGGACGAGTGGGCGACGCTCGACCTCCTGACCCGCCTCGTCGACAAGTCCCTCGTCGTGGCCACCGAGACGGACGCCGGGATCCGCTTCGGGATGCTCGAGTCCGTCCGTGATTTCGCCCACGAGGCCGCCCTGACGATGGGCGGTCCGGACCGCCCCGCTGCGCCCGCCGCGCGATCTGCTTCGTCCGCGCCGTCCGCGCCGTCCGCGACGACCGGATCGGGCGCCGAGGTGCGCTTCGGCCTGTCCGAGTCCGTACGCGCCTTCGCGCACGAGGCCGCGGAGGCGGCGGGCACGCTTGACGGTGCCCGGGCGCGGCACCGGGCGTACTACGCCGCGCTCGTGGCGGAGCTCGAGCCGCACCTGAACTCCACCCGCGGTGCGGAGGCCCTCGTCCGCTTCGACCTCGAGCACGACAACTTCCGCGCCGCGCTCGACACGGCGCAGGGGGATGCCGCGGCGGAAGCGCTCCGGATCGTCGCGCTGCTTTGGCGGTTCTGGGAGCTGCGCTCGATCCTCACCGAAGGGCGGTCCCGGCTGGAGCACGCCATCGCCGCCGGCGGCGACGCCGATCGGATGCTGCGCGGGCGAGTCCGCTACGGCCTGGCCGTTCTCCTCATGCGCCTCGGCGACCCCGTCGCGGCGCGCCGTGAGCTCGACGCCTGCGTGGCCGACGTCGGCGACGGCCTGTCCCGGGCCGGCATGCGCCACATCCATAACCTCCACGGCCTCGTCGCGATCCTGTCCGGTGACCTCGCGGAGGCCCGGACGCACTACGTCGCCAGCCTCGCCCTGGCCGAGGAGGAGACCGGTCCGGAGCGGACCTTTGCAATCGCCAACGAGCTGAACAACGTCGGCATCGTCGACATCCTCCAAGACGAGCCGGCCGCGGCGCAGCACGTGTTCCAGCGCGCCCTGGACCTTCTCCCGGACGGCGCCGACAACATCGTCGCAACGCTGCGGTTCAACAAGGGCAGCGGGGCGCTCGTCGCCGGCGACGTATCCACCGCCGCCGCCGACTTCGGGGAGAGCCTCGCGCGACGGCGCGTCCTGAACGATCCGTGGGGCATCCTGCTGTGCGTCGCCGCCGCCGGCTGGGTGGCCGCCGCACGCGGCGAGGCCGAACGCGCCGCGACGCTGTTGTCCGCGGCCGAGGCGAAGCTGGCCGCCCTCGGGCGCCCGTTCGAGCTCCTCCAGCAGCGCTGCCAGGACGATGCGCATGCCCGCGTCGCCGCCGCGTTGGACCCTGCGACGCACGCGGCGGCAACGGCCGTGGGACGGGCGATGGCTTGGGACGAGGCGATGGCGCGGGCGAGCGAGGGTTGAGTGCCGCCGTCCCGCACCGTCCGCATCGTCACCCCACACCGTCACCCCGCCTGCTCGTACGCCGCCCGCAACCACCCCGCCAGCGACTCGTCCACCTCGCCCGCGTCCGCCAGCTTGACCTTGTACTGGCACATCCCGCCGGCCGGCTGGGCGATCAGGCGGTCCGTGCCGTCGACGCCCTTCATGTTCAGACCGACCTCGAAGCGCGTGTTCGTGGCCGGGCCGAGCATGGCGAACTGCTTCTTGCGGCGCAGGCTGAGGTAACCCTTCTTGGGCGCGATCTCGAAGTCGCCGAGGCCGCGGGCGGCGCGCATCACCGCATCGTGCAGCGGGCGCATGTGGGCCTTGGGGCCGGCGTAGATCTCGGCGACGACGTCGTCGATCGAGGCGCCGCTGGCCTCGGCAGCGGTCTGGCCGTCCGTGGCGAGGGCCATGTGGACGAGCGTGTTCGCGTCACCGTGGCCGAGGCCGAGGTTGGCCATCGCCCAGTCGCGCAGCTGGCCGTGCTTGGCCAGGCCGGTGGCGGTGAGGAGGGCGCGCAGCTCGTCGAGCGACTTGCCGGCTTTCGTTTCGATGTTGCGCAGCTGGGTGTCGCGGGCCTGGTCGAGGGTGCTCATCGTAACTGCCTCCTGTGGTGCGTGGCGTGGGGAAGACTCGGGGAGCGATGCTCGGCGCGAGTATGGCACGATCCTCGGTTCCGAACAAACGTTCGATTTCGCCGGGCGGTTCGTCGCGACTACGACCTCGCCCGCGGTCGGATCCGCGCCGTCGACACCCACTCGTCGTTGCTGTGGTCGTAGCCGTCGTAGTGGATGTGGTGGACGCCCGCGATGCAGTCGTGAACGCGGGCGGGGTACCACTCCTTGTTCCACAGGACCTCCACAAGCGTGCCGGCCGGGTAGCGCGGCCGCTTCGCCTCCCGGATGCGGTCCGCGGTCACCCACTCGTCGTCCGTGTCGTCGTAGCCGAAGTAGTGGACGTGGAACCGGCCGCCGCCGCTGTCGATGATCTGCGCCGGGTACCAGACATCGTTCTGGAGCACCTCGACCCGCCGGCCGACGTCGGCGCTGGGGCGGGGGCGGGCGGCGGCGACGATCGTCTGCGGGTCGAAGTCGCCGACGATGCGGAAGGTGGCCAGCTGCTCCTCCGCGAACGCAAGGTTGGCGGCGACCTGATCGGCCATCTCCCGGAGCGTGATCGTCCGGCTGCCGTCCGAGTCGGCGTAGGCTTGGCCGCGCAGCGCGGCGTAGATGCCCTCGGTGAACGTCCAGTTGCCGGTGGACAGCTCGCTGGCGAGCGACGAGACGAGGGTCGCGTAGGCCACCCGATCCCCGTGGTCGTCGACGGCGTCGGCCAGGCCGCCGGAGTAGCAGCAGTCGGCCAGGAGGAGGGCGTGGGAGCCGCCGAAGTGGCGCTCGATCGCCTTCGGGATCTCGGCGACCGGCCAGCCGTGGTTGCGCGGGTCGCCGGCGTCGTGGCTGGCGAAGTACGTCACGCCGCGGTCGCTGCGTGCGCCGTGGCCGGCGAAGTAGACGACGAGGAGGTCGCCGGGGCGGGCGGCGGCCAGGTGGTCGTCGAATGCGTCGCGGACCGTCGCGGTCGTCGCCGCGCGGTCCTGGAGGTAGACGATCTGATCGGCGGGGATGCCCTGCGCCCGGAAGTGCTCGACGAGCCGCTGGTCGCGGCGGCGCTCCTGGGGAAACGGCGGGTAGTCATCGGCGTGGCGCCACTCCAGGATGCCGACGACGAAGACGCGCACGCGGGCGGGGTCCCAGCCGAGGATCATGGGGTCGGGGCTCCTTGCGTGGGGGGTGGGGGTGCGGAGTATTCTACGGCGATGGGATCGTTGCGGCGCCTCGATCAGCGCCCGCGTCCTTCGAAGGAGAAGCGCATGAACCTGGATGCCGCCCGCGAACAGCTCGCCGCCAACGCCGACGCCATCGCCGCGCTCGTCCGGCCGGTCGACGGCGACGGGGCGCGCTGGAAGCCGTCGCCCGAGGCGTGGACCATCCTGGAGGTGGTCTGCCACCTGGCCGACGAGGAGCGGGACGACTTCCGGACCCGCGTCGCGCTGACGCTCCAGGACCCGACGCTGCCATGGCCGCCGATCGACCCGGGCGGCTGGGTGACGGCGCGGGACTACGCGTCGCGCGATCTGGGAGCGGCGCTCGCGGACTTCCTGGCGGAGCGGGAGCGGTCGCTGGCGTGGCTGGGCGGGCTCGCGAGTGCGGGTGTCGACGGCGCGGCCGACCGCCTCGTCGATCCGGCGTGGGACAACGCGGCGCGCCATCCGGCCGGCTTCACGATCCGGGCGGGTGATCTGATGGCGTCGTGGCTGGCGCATGATCTGCTGCACGTGCGGCAGATCGTGGAGTTGCGGTATGGGGCCATGGCGGGTGGGGTCGACGGGGCCGTGGGCGATGGCGGGCGCGACGATGGCGGGGGTGCCAATGTCGCCGGCGGCGAAGACGCGGCGGCGGGCGAGGCTGCTGGTGCGGGCGCTGGGGACGGTGGCCGCGCGTGGGACGTCCGGTACGCCGGGGAGTGGTAGGCGGTCACCGCGGCCGCCGTGATCACCGGGACGGTGCCTCGGGGACGAGCGCGGCCAAGGCCATGGCCGAACTGCTGTGCGACGGGGCGAACGCGGCCACGATATGGTCGGCGACAGGTAGGGCCGTGAAGACCTGGAACGGGTCGACCGGCTTGTAAGCAGGGGCGTCGAACGCGTACAACAGCGCCACCCGGTCGGCATGTATGTCGAACACGGCCACGCCGTTGCCGGCCGCCACGAGCCGGTCCTTGCCGTCGGTCGCGAGGCTGACGTACGCGCCCGGCGCCGCCACCGTCGCCTGCGCCGCGTCCGTGGCATCCGCCGGGATCCGTATCAGCCCGGCCGACGTGGCCACCCAGGCGCCGCGCTCGTCGGCGACGAAGTCCGCACCGTACACACTGCTGAACGGCAGCACGAGGCGACGCTCGAGCCGCGGCCGGGTCGGGTCGCCGACGTCGAAGCGAGCGACGGCGCCAAACGACCGCGCCCAGAGAAGGTGGCCGGCCACGGCGAGACTCGACAGCGGTCCGTCGAACGCGAGGCGACCCAGCACGCGCGGCGTGTCCGGATCGCTGACGTCGATGGTCATGAAGGTCGACGACCACACGCCTTCCCGGTTAACGCTGGTGGCGGCGTACGCCACGCCGCCTGACACGGCCACGGCGCTCCAACCGAGATCGATCGCGACGGCGCCACGCCGCTGGGGCGCCGCGACGTCGGCGAGGTCGAGCACGACGAGGGACGCCGCGGTCGTGCCCTCGCTCATGATCGCGTAGCCCGTCCGATCCTCGACGACGAGCGCTTCGACCCGGTCGAGGATCGGCACGGGCTCCGCCAGCCGGAGGCGCCGCGGGTCGGCGACATCGAGCACGTGCATCTTCGTCGAGGTCGTGAACTGGGCGCCAGCGTCCCCATGGCCGCTGTCCCCCGACACTACCTCCGTCGTGCGAAGGTAGAGGCGGTCCGGGCGCCCGGTCGGCAGGAGCATGCCGGCGTCGAACGAACTGGGCAGGGCGACGGCGCGCCGCGGCTGCGCCGCGACGCGGGCGTCGAAGAGGACGAGACCCCCGCCGTTGTCGAAGCCGAAGTCCTCCTCGTTGGACGTCCCGTCGCTCGTGACGACGGCGACGCGGCCGCCATCCACCACCAGCTCGCGGGTTGGTCGATCGAGCGGCACGCTCCCGACCTCCACCGGCTCGTCCGGGCTGGCGAGGTCGTAGACGCTCAGGCCGGAGTCCCCGGCCGTGTACAGTCGGCCGTCCGCAACGGCCAGTGCGTGCGGTGTGACGTCGAACATGGCGGCCGTCAGGCGCGGCGCGTCGGGCGCGGCGATCTCGTAGATCTCGAGGCAGTTGTAGCACGTCGCGACGTACGCTCGATCGCCGGCGAAGCCGATGTGGAAGCCCGCGCTCGCACCGTTCTCGTGGTCGAGGGCGGCCACGAGAACGGGAGCCATTGGATCGCGGACGTCTACCACCTGGATCGGCAGCGAGCCGTCCGCGAAGATCACGTAGGCATGGCCCCGGTGCAGCCGAACGCCCATCGCCCGGTTCGGGAACTCGAGGCGTCCGCGCGCCACGAGCCGCCCTTGCGGGCCGACCTCGAACAGGCGCAGGCCGGCGTCACCGGCCGCGACGGCGACGAGTCCCTCCGGCGACGCGGCCACGCCGTACGCCGCGTCGCCCGTCGGGATGCGGTCGGTGAGGGCGGGCGTCGAGGGCGCGGTGATGTCGTAGGCTGCCAGTCCGGCATCCCCGGCGGCGACGAAGAGCCGTTCGCCGGCCACCCTGAGGTCGAAGATGAGGCCGGGCAGCAGTTCCGTCCGTCCGACCGCCACCGGCAGCTCGAGCGCGGTTGCGTCGACCACGAGCACCCGCCCGGCTTGGGCGCGATAGAGGTACCGCCCGTGCCACGCGGCGGCCCGTGACGGCCCGCCCAAGACGTCCGCCAGGACGAGCGAGGGTGGCGGCGTGCTGAAGGGCGGTGCTGCTCCGGCGGGCGATCCAGGCCGGTGCGCGGCGGGCAGGTACACCCGGCGGACCGGGCCGGCCAGAGTGCGGCGCGGTGGGGGGGGCGAGGCGGTCCGCGACGGGCCAGGCGTGATCGGCGGGGCCGTGCCGATCAGCCGGTCGGTCGCCGAGGGCGTCGGCTGTGACGTCGGGTCCGTGGCGGGTTCGAGTCGATAGACGGCGAGGCCGCCGTCGCCGTCGGCGGCGACGACGAGCGCGCGCTGCGCGTCGAGCGGTCGGACGACGATGGATCGGACCGTGCCAGGCGAAGAGGCCTCGGCCAGGACGCGGATGTGCTCGTCGATCGCGTCGGCGTCGAACACGCGGAGGGCCTCGCTGCCGCCGACGAACAGCTTCTCGTCCGCCACGGCGAGCCCGGTTGGCGACTCGTCGCCGCCGAGGAAGAAGTCCGCGACCTTCCTGGGCAGGGCTGGGTCCGACACATCGTAGGTCGCGAGGCCGCTGCACGGGGCGAAGGTGGGGCACGCGAAGA
Organism: Candidatus Avedoeria danica; assembly: GCA_016703025.1. NCBI lineage: Bacteria > Bacillati > Chloroflexota > Ardenticatenia > Candidatus Epilineales > Candidatus Epilineaceae > Candidatus Avedoeria > Candidatus Avedoeria danica. The sequence goes on along the minus strand of JADJCV010000002.1, from coordinate 189,960 downwards.
AGTCCATACCGTGCGTCGCGTACGCCCGTCGGGCGTCGGTGACGAGGGCGAAAGGCGAATCGCCCGGGAAGCCGATGCCGCCCGGGGACCCGAGCGCGCGCGGCGCGGACGGATCCGCAATGTCGAACGCCCGCAGTCCGTTGCCGCTGCCGACGAACAGCCGCGGCCCGCGCAGCGCGAGGACGTCGGCGAACACGCCGTCGATCGTGCCGACGGCCCTCGGCGCGCCCGACGCCGCGGACAGCACGGCGATCCGCGGCCCGGCATCCGTTGACGTCGCGACGACGACGGTGGCCGGATCCCCGTTGTCCGCGACGATCGCCTGCGCCGGGCCCGGCAGCACGACGTCGGCCTCCGGCACGGCGCGCGGTGCGTCGAGATCGCCAATGTCGGCGACGGCGACGCGGCGGCGCTCGCCCGTCGCGACGTATGCCCGGCCGCCGGAGACCGCCAGTCCGTGCGCTCCGGCAATGTCGACGCCGCCGCTCAGCTCGACGGCCGAGAGCACGCCGGCCGGCCACGCGAGCGTCGTCAGCCGGTCAGGCCCGACGCCGACGAGCCCGCGCGGCACAACGGCGAGCGCGTGCAGCGCGCCGACGCCGGTGTCGTCGCGGACGCGCCGCAGGCCGTCGCCGTCGGCGGCGAACGTGGCCAGGCCCCCGGCCGCACCCCCGGCGACGACGATCCGGTCGCCCGACCACGCGACGGCGGCGGAGGTCGACGCGACGGGCGCGCGGTCGAGGAGCACCGGCCAGCCCGCGGCGGAGTACAGCCGAAGTTCGCCCGCGCAGCGGTCGATCACCGCCAGGCGCGTGCCGCCAGCGTCCAAGCCGACATCGTCGGCGCAGCCGTCCGCGAAGAGGCGACCCACGGAGGCGAACGAGCCGTCCGGTGCGTCCCGGAGCGCACGCAGGCCGCTCGGCCCGCTCGTGACCCAGAGCCGGCCGTCGCCCGCAGCGGCGATCCGGCTGGGCGCTCCGGGCACGGTCGTCGCAGCACGGCGGACGGGGTTGGCTGGCCGGCCGATGTCGATCGACCGGATTGCGGTAGCCTCGGCATCCCGGAAGCGTCGATGGATCGCGTACGCGACGTCGCCCACGATCGCGACATCGTCCACGGCGTGCTCGAACGTCAGGCGGGCGATGCGCGTCGGTGAGCCCGCCAGCCGCGCATCGTAGACATCGACGACGCCGCGCCGGATGTTCGCCGTGGCCTGCCAGCCCCAACTGCCAGCAGCCAGGACGAAGCCCGGCACGGTGGCTACGGCCACGTAGCCTGCATCGGCCTCCACGGCGCCAAGCAGCTTGGGGTGGCGCGGTTCGGCGATATCGATGATCACGATCCCACCGCGGTCCCCAGCCTCGTCGCCGTCCGCGAGGACTGCGTAGGCGACCGCACGGTCATCGTCTAGAGCGACGTCGCGGACGATCCCGTTCAAGACGTCGGTCCGGCCGACGATGCCGATCTCCGGATCGACGGTGACCACGCGCGGGCCAATTCCGGCGATAACGATCCGCCCCGCGGCGAGGGCACTCGCCGCGCCGCCGAGCTGGTCGACCGGCGTCAGGCGCATCGGCGTGTCCGCCTGCGGCCGGGCGGCGATGGGCGAACTCCGACCCTCGACGGCCACGGCGAGCGTCGCGGCGGTGAGGGCGGCGACGGCGAGGACGCGCGCGGCGTGGCAGCGTCGGCACGTCGGCGCGGGACGTTGCGGCATCATGGTGCTCCTGCGGTGCGAAGACGATGGTCGCCCAGGCGGACCGGTACGAAGTGTGCTGCCACTCCGGCGTTTCGACTACCCCGGGGTGTCGAGGGCCCATGCATTGGCGCGGGCCGTCGTCTTCCCCTGCCAAGCGATGTACTATGGCCCCAACCCATGGACGTCCGCGACTCCCGCCGCCTCACCGGCCCCAACCTCCTCCTCGACGGCCCCGGCGCCTGCCTGGACGTTGCCCTCGATGCCCCCGGCGACCCGTCGCCCGAGGCGTGCGCCGACGCGTGGTCGCGCGTGGCGGCGCGGCTGCTGGCGGCCGTCGGCTGGGGCGGCGCGGCAACGGCGACGCGGACGTTCGCCGGCGGCGTCTCGCTGGCCTTCGCGGCACCGGTCGACGGGCTGTACGCGGCGTGCGATGTGAACGAGGCGGCGTGGGGGATGGCGTGGGCGGCGCTGGCGGGGGACGGCGATCGTTCGGTCGGAGCCGGGGCCACGGCCGGAGTCGTCGATCCCGATGCTGCCGACTCCGATCCCGGCGCCTATCCCGCCGATCCCGCCGATCCCGGCGCCGATCCCGCCGATCCCGTCGCCCTCGTCGCCCGCCTTCGCGCCGCCATCGCCGCCGAGGCGAACCCGTCGCTCGTCGCGCTCGCCCACGCGGCCGCATCGCATGGCGTGCAATGCCTGATCGACCCGGACGAGGTGTCGGTGGGCCTTGGGACGGGCAGCAGGACGTGGCGCATCGGCGGTGGGGCGGTCGACGCGCCGTCCATCGACGGCGTGGATGGCTTGGGCGGCGCAATCGGCGCGGTGCACGACGCAATCCCCGACCCGTCGGCCGTCCCGTGGCCGGACATCCACGACGTGCCCGTCGCGCTCGTCACCGGGACGAACGGCAAATCGACGACGGTGCGGCTCATCGCGGCGATGGTCCGGGCGGCGGGGCGGGTGGCGGGGGTCTGCACGACGGACTGGGTGCGGGTCGGGGGCGATGTGATCGACGAGGGCGACTGGTCGGGGCCGGGCGGGGCGCGGATGGTGCTGCGCGACGCGCGGACGGAGATCGCGGTCCTCGAGACCGCGCGGGGCGGGCTGCTGCGGCGCGGGCTGGCGGTGACGCGCGCGGACGTGGCGGCGGTCACGAACGTCGCGGCGGACCACCTGGGCGAGTTCGGCGTGGCGACGGTCGAGGATCTGGCGGCGGTGAAGCTCGTCGTCGCCAAGGTGGCCGGGGCGCTCGTGCTGAACGCGGACGACGCCTCGTTGGCGACGTGCGCGACATCCGTGGCGTCGGCCGTCACATGGTTCAGCCTCGACCCGCAGAACGACGTCGTCGTGCAGGCTGTCGGCCGCGGTGGGCGAGCCGTCGTGCTCGACGGCGACGAGATCGTGCTCGTCGAGGGGGTCGGTGCGAACGTCGGCAGGCAAGCGGGCGGGCAAGCGAGCGGGCATGACGGCGGGCACGACGGCGGGTTGGCGCGCACCGGCCTGGCGACCGTCGACGAGATCCCGATCGCCTTCGGCGGCGCGGCGCGGCACAACGTGGCGAACGCGCTGTGTGCCGTCGGCGTCGCGGCGGCGCTCGGGCTGCCAATCGCGGCGATCCGCGCCGGGCTGGTGGATTTCCAGAGCTCGCCGGAGGACAACCCGGGGCGGCTCAACCTGTTCGATGTCGGCGGCTGCACCGTCGTCGTGGACTACGCCCACAACCCGCACGGGCTGCGGGCGCTGGCCGACGTCGTCACTACGCTGGCGGGCGGGCGGCGGATCGTCGTCCTCGGGCAGGCGGGCGATCGGAGCGACGAGGACCTGCGCGAGCTGGCTGCGGCGGCGCTGGCGATGCGGCCGGATGTCGTCATCGTCAAAGAGCTGGCCGAGATGCTGCGCGGGCGGGAGATAGGGGAGGTGCCGCGGGTGCTCGCGGCCGCGCTGCGGGCGTTGGGCGTACCCGACGCAGCCATCGTGACGGCGGTGGACGAGGTGGCGGCGACGCGGGTGGCGCTCGGGTTGGCGCGGGAGGGGGATGTCATCGTGCTGCCGGTTCACAAACGGCGGGGGGAAGTGGTGGGGTTGTTGGGGCGGTTGGTGGAAGAAGGGTGGCGAACGGGAGAGGATGTGCCTGGGGGATGAGGGCCTTTGGCCGCCCAAGTCGCGATTCCGCCCGTGCCATCCCTTGCCCCCACCCGCCCCCCCACCTATCATCGCCCCCCTATGCGCATCCTCTTCCTCCTCACGTACTACTACCCCCACTGGACGGGCCTCACCGCCTACGCCCGGCGTATCGCCGAGGGGCTGGCGCGGCGCGGGCACACGGTGCATGCGCTGGCGACGCAGCACGACCCGGCGCTGCCGCTGGAGGAGGTCCACCGCGGGGTGCTCATCCACCGCGTGCCGGTGAAGCATCAGCTCAGCCGGGCCAGCATCGCCCCCGGCCTGCTGCCGAAGCTGGACCAGCTGCTGAAGGACGTCGACGTCCTGTCCATCCACATCCCGTTCCCGGAGGTCCTGCCGGCCACGGCGCTCGCCCGGGCGCGGGGCGTCAAGGTGTTCCTGACGCACAACGGCGATCTCGTCCTGCCGGCCGGGCCGGCCAAGCGGCCGCTCGAGGCGGGCTACTACCTCACGACCGGACTGGCCGGGCGGCTGGCGACGGGCGTGATCCCGCAGACGCGCGACTATGCCGCGTCGTCGGCGCTGCTGCGGCCGTTGTGGGACAAGCTGCACTTCATCTACGCCCCCGTCGACCAGCCGCCGCCCGACGCCGCGCGCGTCGCGGCCTGGCGGACGGCGCTCGGGCTGGACGGCAAGGTGCTCGTCGGCTTCGCCGGCCGGTTCGTCGAGGAGAAGGGGTTCGATTTCCTGCTCGCGGCCGTGTCCGACATCGTGGCCAAGATCCCGAACGCCCACTTCGTGTTCGCCGGCGAGAGCGAGATCCCGTACGAGACGTTCTTCGACGCCCACCGCGCCGAACTCGAGGCCCATCGCGACCACTTCACGATGCTCGGTCTCATCACGGACGATCAGAAGATGGCGGACTTCTACGGCCTGATCGACATCTTCGCCCTGCCCAGCCGCTCGGACTGCTTCCCGTCGACGCAGATCGAGGCCGTCCGCGCCGGCACGCCGCTCGTCACGGCCGACATCCCTGGGGCGCGCGAGATCGTGAAGGTCACCGGGATGGGCCGGATCGTGGCGGCGCGGGACCCGGTGGCGCTTGCCGAGGGCATCATCGAGGTCGCGACCCACCTGCCGGACTATCGCGCGCGGCATGGCGTCGCGCTTGACATCTTCGATCCCGAGAAAGCGTTCATCGCTTACGAGGACGTGTTCGATCGGGCGATGAAGGGCACGCTCTGAGCACCGGCGTCGCGCACCGAACCCGCCCTACCTGACCGCCGATTCGATCGCATCCGCAGCTGAGAGCACCCGCACCAAACGGAGGCCGCAATGGCCGAGCAGGTCGTCGTACCGCGCATGCGCGGGTTCATCGCCACCAGCGCCCATCCGGTCGGCTGCGCGCAGATGGTCGCTGGGCAGATCGCCCGCGCGCGCCGGGACGCGGAGGGCTGGACGGGGGGCAAGGCGCTGGTCCTCGGATCGTCCGCCGGCTACGGGCTGGCGACGCGGATCGTCGCGGCGTTCCGGTACGGCATGGACACGCTCGGCGTGTTCTACGAACGGCCGGCGAAGGGCGAACGGACGGCGTCGGCCGGGTGGTACAACACGCGCGCGTTCACCGAGGCGGCGCGGGCGGACGGGCTGAAGGCGGTGAACATCAACGGCGACGCCTTCTCGACCGAGGTGCTGCAACAGACCCTGGCCACGTTGAAGGCCGAGTTCGGCCCGATCGATCTCGTCGTCCACAGCCTGGCCGCGCCGCAGCGGACGGATCCGGTGACGGGCATCACGCATCGTTCCGTCCTCAAGGCGATCGGCCAGTCCGTGCAGGAGAAGACGGTCGACCTCTACACCGGCGAGGTCGTCATCGCCGACGTGCCGGTGGCGACGGATGAGGAGATCGAGGGCACGGTGGCCGTGATGGGCGGCGCCGACCTGGAGCGTTGGGTGGACGCCCTGCTCGAGGCCGGTCTGCTGGCGCGGAACGCGAAGGTGATGGCCTACTCCTACATCGGCCCGAACGTCACGTGGCCGTACTACCACCACGGGACGATCGGCCGGGCCAAGGCGGACCTCGAGGCGACGTGCAAGCGGCTCGACGCGCGGCTGGCGCGGGAGATCGAGGGGCACTGCTACGTCTCGGTGAACAAGTCGATCGTCACCCAGGCGGCCTCGGCGATCCCGATCGTCCCGCTGTACGTGAGCGTCGCGTACGGGGTGATGAAGGAGCAGGGCGTGCACGAGGAGGCGATCGACCAGATGATCCGCCTTTTCGAGGACCACATCGGCCCGGGCGCGGAGCCGACGTTCGACGCGCAAGGGCGCATCCGGCTCGACGACCGCGAGATGCACGAGGACATCCAGCATGTGGTCACCGCCCGCTGGCCGCGCATCGACACCGACCACCTCGACACGCTGACGGACTGGGCCGGCTGCCAGCTGGCGTTCCGTCAGCTCTTCGGCTTCGACGTGCCGGGCGTGGACTACGACGCGGCGGTCGAGATCGACCTGCCGCTCCCGTGAACGCAACTGCCATGAACGCAGCGATCGCGAGCCGTGCCGCCGTGACCCCCGCCCCCGCGGCCATCGAAGTGCCGTCGGCCGACGATCTCAGGGCCGAGTTCCTGCTCGACCCCGACATCGTCTTCCTGAACCACGGCTCGTTCGGCGCATGCCCGCGCCCCGTCTTCGAGGTCTACCAGGCTTGGCAGCGCGAACTCGAGCGCCAGCCGGTCGCCTTTCTGGGCCGCCGTTTCCCGGACCTGATGCGCGCCGCGCGCACGCACCTGGGTCGCGCCATCGGCTGCGCACCCGACGACGTCGTCTTCGTGCCCAACGCCACCCACGGCGTGAACGTCGTCGCGCACAGCCTGGCCCTCGGGCCGGGCGACGAGGTGCTGACGAGCGACCACGAGTACGGCGCGTGCGACCGCGCCTGGCGTCTCGTCACGCGCAAGACGGGCGCCACGTACCGGGCGGTGCCGATCGACGCCCCCCTCACGACGCACGCCGCGTTCGTCGACGCCTTCTGGGCGGCCGTCGGACCGCGGACGCGCGTGATCTTCCTGTCGCACATCACGTCGCCGACCGGCGTGATCTTCCCGGTGGCCGAGATCTGCCGGCGCGCCCGCGCCGCCGGCATCCTGACCGTCATCGACGGCGCCCACGCGCCCGGCCAGCTGCCGCTGGACATGGAGGCGATCGGCGCCGACGTCTACACCGGCAACCTCCACAAGTGGCCCTGCGCCCCCAAAGGCGCGGCGTTCCTCTACGTCCGCCGCGAGCTCCAGCCGCAGATCGAGCCGCTCGTCGTCAGCTGGGGCTTCGAGCCCGAGCCGGCGTTCTGGCCGTACGACAGCCCCTTCGTGGCCCGGCACGAGTGGACCGGCACGGCCGACCCCGCCGCCTACCTGTCCGTGCCGGCGGCGCTCGACTTCCAGCGCGACCGCCAGTGGGACGCCGTCCGCGCCCGCTGCCACCGCCTGGCCCGCGAGACGCGCGCGCGCCTGACCGCGCTGCCGGGCGTGACGGCCCTCCACCCCGACGACGACACCTGGTATGCGCAGATGGTCGCCGTGACGCTGCCGCCCATCGATGCCGTGGCCGCCAAGAGCCGACTGTACGACGACTTCGGGATCGAGGTGCCGTTGGTGGCGTGGAACGCGCGGGTGCTGCTGCGCGTGAGCGTGCAGGGGTACAACACGCACGGGGATATCGATGCGTTGATGGCGGGGGTGGAGGGGGTGTTGGGGGTGTGATGGGTTGGCGTTCGCCCCTGTAGGGGCACCCCTACAGGTCGTCGAACGCCAACGCCGCGCCCCCCGCCTCGACCGCAAACGCCTTCGCCCGCGCCGCATCCCCGAACGCCGCCAACCCGCTGCCCATCGGCGTGCGAATGCCCTCGGCGCGCACGTAGTGGGCGGTTGCCGCATCGATCCAGGCCACGCTGTCGTGGTCGTGGACGTACCAGCGGCGCACGACGAGGTCGCCGTTCGCCGCGTGGTAGGCGACCATGTCGCCGATGTCGTCGAACAGGCGCGGCTCGACTTGGCCGTCGATCTCGACGATCGTCGCGGCGGCGAAGCGCTCCTCGGACAGGATCATCCCGCAGTGGTCGCACACATCCTCGCCGTAGACGACCTCCGGCGGCGCGAGCGGGTCAGGGGGCGGTCCGCAGGCGGCGGTGGCGGCGACGAGGGCGGCGGCCGTGGCGGCGATCGCAAGCGCACGGGCGAGGCCCATGCGGGCCTTCATCGATCCCATCCTCGAACCCCTTGTCTCAGCGGATGCCACGGTCTCAGCGGATGCCACGGTCTCAGCGGATGCCGCGGCGGGCGAAGATGACGCCGGCGGCGGTGAGCGGCACGACGCACCACGCGACGAGCACGGCGGCGAGCACGGCGACGAGGGACGCGCCGAGGACGCGGTCGGCGTAGACGCCGGCCGGCCCGAGGACGTCGAGGCCGCCGGTGATCGCGGCGATCCCGCCGATCCGGTAGGCCTCGAGCGGGTTGAGCAGCGTCAGGGCGAGCAGCGTGCGGACGGGCATCCGCATCGTCATGGCGCTGCCCATCAGGCCGAGGTCGCCGGCGAAGACGAGGGCGAGCCAGACGAAGAGCGCCACCGCCGTCGCCGTGCTCGTGCGGCGCGCCGCCGACGAGATGAGGAAGCCGATGGACAGGGTTGCCAGCGCCAGCAGGGCCGCCGCAGCCACGACCTGGGCATATGCCCCGGCCTCGACGCCGCCGCCGCGCGCCGCCACCCATGCCCCGGCGAGGCCGAAGCCGAGCAGCAGCGCCGCGCCGAGGGCCAGCGCGAGGCCGCCGAACTTCCCGAGGAGGACCTCGGTGCGCGTCACGGGCTGGGCCAGCAGCGTCGCCAGCGTGCCGCGCTCGCGCTCGCCGGCCAGGCTCTGCGCGCCGAGCGTCAGGCCCATCAGCGGCACGACGAACAGCACGAGGTTCACGAGGCCGGCGGCGGTGCGGCCGAAGCCGGCGTAGCCGGCGGTGCCGCTGTCGCCCGTGCTGAGCTGCGACAGGGCGATCGCCAGCAGCGCGAAGCCGGCCGCGTACAGCAGGAACCAGCGATTGCGCAGCGCGTCGCGGACTTCCTTGCGCGCCACGAGGGCGATCACCCGAGCGTCCATGCACCGTCCTCCACCCAACTGTCTTCCACCCAGAGATCCTCGAGGGCCACGTCCGCGGCGACGAGCACCTCGACCGGCGCGGCCCGGCGACCGGCCGCGACCCGCACCAGGATGCCGTGGCGGTTCGCGTGCGTCTTGAAACCGCCCTTGGCCAGCGCCGCCAGCGCGGCGGCTTCATCGGCAGGCGCGACGACGAGGCGGAGGGTGGCGTACGGGTAGAGCGCGGCCTCGAGCACGTCGGCACCGCACGACAGCCGGACCTCGCCGGCCTCGAGCACGATGACGTGATCGGCCAGCGCGTGCACCTCGGACAGGCGGTGCGTCGTCACGAGCAGCGTCTTGCCGGCGCCGCGCAGGTCGGCGAGCAGGGCCAGCAGGTCCGCGCGACCGGCGGCGTCGAGGTTGGCCGTCGGCTCGTCGAGGAGGAGGATCGGCGGGTCGCCCAGCAGCGCGGCGGCGAGCGCCATGCGCTGCTTCATGCCGCCGGAGAGCTCGCCGATCCGCTTGCGACCGTGCTCCGCGAGCGAGACGCGCTCCAAGAGCTCGGCCGCCCGCTCGATCGGCGCGCGGCGGAGGCGGGCGAGCCACTGCAGGCACTCGAGCGTCCCGAGATCGTCCCAGAACGCGAGCTGCTGGGGCACGTAGCCGACCTGCGCCCGCGCGCTGCGGCCGTCGCGGCGCACATCGTGGCCGCCGAGGCGCACCGTGCCGCCGAACGGCAGGAGGCCGAGCATCGCCCGCAGCGCCGTCGTCTTGCCGGCGCCGTTCGTGCCCCAGAGCGCGAGGCCGCCGCCGGCCGGCACGTCGAGCGCCAGGCCGTCGAGCACCGTCGTGCCGCCGAGGCGGACGGTGAGGTCCTGGGCGAAGATCATGGACGGCTCCGGTGGCGGGTCGACGCGATCTGAGGCGAGATGCGGCCGGCCGACCCGAAGGCCGGGGGGGAGGAGGCCAGGAGGCGGCCCCACAGCATGGCGGCGGCAGCGAGGGCAATGCACGCGGCCGACAGCCCGATGAGCGGTCCGATGGCCGGTTGCACGGCGGACAGCGCGGCCGTCGGGGCACGGGTGAACGGGGCGGTATCGGTCAGCGTCGCGGGCGGGCGGAAGGCCGGGAAGGCGCGCGCGGCCAGATCGAGCGCCGACTGGGCCGGGCTGAGCGTGAACAGCCGCAGCGTCGGGTGGACTTCGAGCAGGCTATGGAACAGGCTGGTCTCGGCGTGCGGAATGTCGCCGACGCCGTCGCCGTCGGCGTCGAAGCCGGCGTAGTTGCTCCAGTAGTTGCCGACGCCATCCTGCGTCCAGACGTTGCCCTCGAACGTGCCGCTGGCGACGACCGCCACCTGCTGCAGGTTGTCCTCGAACCGATTCGCGGTGATCACGTTGCGCTTGACGGACGGGACGAAGGCGATGCCGATGTCGTTGTAAGCGATCGTGTTGCGCGCCACGATGTTCACCGTGCCAGCATCCAGCGGGCTGTTGTCGAAGTACAACCCGGTCCGGTTGCCCGCGATGACGTTGTCCTCGATCGTGATCCGGCTGCTCTCCTTGAGCGCGAGCCCGTAGCCGCTCGGGCCGTGGTTGCCGGTGAGCTGGTTGCGCACGTACACCAGGTCCGAGCTGTACATCGCGTACGCACCGACGGCGTTCTGGTGCAGCCGGTTGCCGACGACATGGCTGCCGGTGGCGTACATGAAGTGCAGACCGTAGCGGCTGTGGGTCACGGTGTTGTCCGTGACCTGCACATCGTTCGAGTACCACATCACGACATCGCGCGACCGGTCGATGCGGTTGCGCTCGACGCGCGAGCCCGCCGACTCCCAGACGCGGATCGCGTCGCCGCGCCGCGGCATCGGCAGGTCGCGGCCGGTCACGGTGTTGTCCGCGATGATACTGCCCGGGGCGCGCTGGACGTCGATCCCGAAGAGCACGTCCTCAAGGACGTTGTCGACGACCGTCGCCGGGGCATACACGCCGATGCCGGCGTCCTCCTTGTCGTTTCGGTCGCCGCTGCCCGTGACCGTGAAGCCGGACATCCGCGCCCCGGCCGCCCGCAGCGTGACGACGGTCCCCTTGCCCCCGCCGTCGATCACCGGCCGGCCCTCGCCGACGAGGGCGATGGACGCCGTGATCTCGACGGGGCCGGGGTGCACCCCGCCGTGCACCCGAACGGTGTCGCCGTCGCGGGCGGCGGTCAGCGCGGCGGCCAGGTCGCGGTAGGTGCGATCGGGGCCGACGTCGAGCGTGCGGGTAACGGGCGTCGACAACGCCAGCACGAGACCGACGGCGACGTGCAGCATCATCGGGCACACCTAGGCGGCCGCCGCGGAGCGCGCCGCGGCCCGTCGGGCGGCGCGGCGGAAGTGGAGGCCGAACATGATCAGCACGGACGCCGCCGTCGCCAGCCAGAAGCCGCTGAGCACGCGGGCGTCGGTCGAGAACTGCCCGATCGTGCCGTGGCCGAGGATCGTCGGCGTGAAGGGCTTGATGGCCCCCGAAAGGGCGGCGCTCGGATCGAGGTTCTGGCCGTAGTGCCGCAGCCACAGGAACATGTCGGCCAGGAAGATGAGCGGCAGGAGCATCGCCGGCACGGCCAGCGGCGCGAACCACTTGCGGTGGACGAACGCCAGCGCGAGGACCATGAGCACGATGGCCGCGAGGGCCACCGGCGCCACCGTGCGCTCGATTTCCGCCGCGGCGCCGAGGGGGCGCATGCCGATGTAGTGGTTCAAACCGTCGATCTCGCTGATGTCGCCCTTGATGTGGTCGATGAAGACCGTCAGGAAGAGACCCTTCGGGTACTGCGGCGCGTTGAGCCGCAGCTCCCAGTACGGGAAGAAGATCGACGCGACGAGCGCGGCGGCGCCGACGATGAACAGCACCATCGAGGCGACGAAGCCTGATTCACGCGCCGTGGCCGCCACCGTGACGACGTCGGGCTCACGGGCGCCGAGGAGCGCGCGCAGCGATCGTTCCACGATCTGACCTCAACTTCCTGGGATTCCGGATGCCGTGTATTCCGGGTGTCGTATGGTACGCCGACGTGTGACGCCGCGCACGGGCGCATCGAACGACCTGTCGCCGCGGGCATCCCGGGCCGGGAGCAGCAGAGGCCCGGGATGCCCAGACGACACTTCGCGCGGCCCCGGGAAGCGGGCCGGCGCGGTTGAACGCGCTACCGCACCGAAGCGGCCGCGGACGAAGGCTCGACGAGCATGTAGCCGACCATCTCGAGGTGCAGCGCCGAGCAGAACTCGGTGCAGTACCACGGGAAGACGCCGGGCTGATTGGCCGTGAACTTCACGGTCTCGGTCTCACCGGGCTCGAGGGACAGGTTGATGTTGTGCACCGAGACGGCGTAGCCGTGCGTCGCGTCGCGGGCGGTCTCGATGTTCGTGATGTGGAGCGTGACGTTGTCGCCCTGCTTGAGCTCGATGCGCTCCGGCGTGAAGTGGCTGCGGATGGCGGTCATTCGGACGGTCACGTTGTTGCCGTCGCGCACGACGGACTCCGTGCCGGCCCTCGGCGCTTCGGGATCCACCGCCATCGTCTGCGTGTCCCAGCCGATCTCGGGGTAGGCTTCGAACGCCTTGAGCTTGTCGGCCTTGATGATCTGGGCGTAGTGCGGCTCGCCGATGCCGATCGGCGAGTCGTAGATCACCGGCATCTGCTCGCCGCCGGACGTGATGTCCAGCAGCTGGAAGTTCTGCGGCAGGAGCGGGCCGACGTTGTTGAACCGATCGACGGACCACTTGTTCATCGCGACGAGGTACTTCCCGTCCGGGCTGACGGTGTCGCCTTCGGCCGTCGCCAGGTGGCCGATGTTGTACTGGACGGGGGTCTTGGTGACGAGCTTCCACGGCTCGGCGCCGTCCGTCCGGTAGCTGCCGCCGAGCGTCCAGCGCGCCACGGCGCTGTCGAGGAACAGGCTCGTGTAGGCGTAGCCCTTGTCGTCGAACTGGGTGTGCAGCGGGCCGAGGCCGAGCTCGACCTGCGCCTCGACGGTCGCGTCGAACGGCAGGAGCGGCACGCCGTAGTCGTCCGTCTCGAAATTGCCGGCGGCGATGGCGTCCTGGATCTTCTTGAAGCTGTACACGGTCGCGTTCTGGTCGAGCTTGCCGCCCACGACGATGTACTCGCCCTTGGGCGTCACGTCGGCGCCGTGCGGGCTCTTGGGCTCGGGGATGAAGTAGAGCAAGCCCTCGTCGATCGACGTCTGCAGGGGCAGGACCTTGAAGCCGTTCAAGTCGGTCGTCTTGCCGGCCGCCACGAGCTCGGCCGCCTTGTTCAGGTTGACGACGTGCAGGTAGTCCATGTCGTTCTGCGACACGCCGGACTCGAAGTTCACGCCGTCGGCACCGGCATTGCCGGTCGCCAGCTCGGTGTTGATGCTGTTGCAGAAGACCCAGCCCTCGCTCTCGAGCTTGCCGGAGTCGCACAGATCCTGCCAGTACGGCGGCACCTCCATCGCGAACGACTGCTCGGGATCGATGCGGCCCTTGTCGCGATCGAACTTCCAGAACGTGATGTGGCCGCGGTACTTGTCCTTGTACTCCGACATCGGGGCGTACGCGCCGCCCAGCGGCGTCGAGTACTGACCGCCCTCGACGACCCACTCCGTGTTCGGCGTCACGAACATGCCGCCGTGGTCGCCGTCGCTGATCGGGTTCTTGACGATCTGCTTCGTCTCGAAGTCGCGCAGGTCGATGACCGCGATGCGCGCGTTCGCTTTGTCGCCGATGAACAGGAACTGGCCGTCGTAATCGCCGGCCGACTCGGAGAGGGCCGGGTGGTGGGTGTCCGCCCAGCGCAGCTCCTGGTTCGCCGCGTTCCCGCCGTCGAGCACCGCCTTGCTCGCCTCCCCGCCGTAGCCGAAGCCCTGCCACGGCTCGGGGGCGAAGGTGGCGATCACCTTGAGCAAGCGCATGGACGGGAGCCCGATGACAAGCATCTGGCCGCCGTGGCCGCCCGAGGCGAACTGGATGTACTCATCCATCTTGCCGGACGGGTTGAACGTCATCACCGCCGCCTTGACATCGTCCGGCGACAACCCGCGCGCGCTGGCGATCTCGTCGACGGTGCCGGCCACCGCGCCGCCCGGCCGTGCGGCATCGTCGGCGTCCTGCTCCGCCGATTGCTCCTCGGCGCGCGGCTGGCCGCTCGTGTCGACGTCCTGCCGGCGGCAGCCGAACACGGCCATCGGCACGAGCATGGCGAACATCCATACCTGAAGTGTGCGTTTCATCCGCTTTCTTCCTCCCTGTGACCGGGCGAACACCGCCCGGAAGCCTCGCAACTCCACATCGACGAGACGACGCTAGCGCCGCTCGCCGATGAGAATGGACATGTCGTGGGCCACGTCGGCGGGCGTGTACGGACCGCTGTAGCTGACCCGCATCTGGCCGGCGGCATCGATCAGCCAGACCCGGCTCGAGTGCATCGTCGGGTCGATCGACGGCGCGTCGGCCTGGGCGGCGCCGTCGTCGTGCGCCGCGCCGTCGTCGTGCGCCGCCGCCTCGTCGTGTCCATCCGCCGACTCCCCGGGCAGTGCGCCGAACAGCGACCCGACCGTCCGGACTTCGTTCACGCTGCCGGTCAGCCCGACGAAGCGCGGATCGTACGCGCCGACGTAGCGCGCCATCACGTCGGGCGTGTCGTGCTCGGGGTCGGTCGTCACGAGGACCACCCGCACGGCGTCGCCGTCGGGGCCGAGCTCGGCGACCGCCGCCTGCAGCCGGCTCAACGTCTGCGGACAGACGTCGGGGCAGCGCGTGTAGCCGAAGAACAGGGCGACGACGGAGCCGCGCGCATCGTCGAGCGACCACGGCCGGCCGGTGCCGTCCGTGAGCGTGAAGCCGGGCGCCGGACGCTCCGGCTCGACCGCGAAGCCCGCCCAGCCGTCCGTTGCCGGCGCGATCGACGCGGCCGGATCGGTGGCGCCGACGGCCGGGTCGGCCGTGCGCGCCGGTGCCCACCACGCCACCAAGCCCAGCACGACGACGCCGAGCACCGCGATCCACAGGGGCGCAAGGCTGAGCGGCGCGGCGCCCGGCGGTCGATCGTCACGGGGCAACTCTTCGGCGTTAGCATGCATGGGAAATCCTTCTCCAGGTGCGGCTGACGTCATGGATCGGCCTCGCTGCCGACATGTGCCGGGTCTTCGTCCGCCTCGTCGCCCGTCGTGGCGACGGCGTCGACGAGGGTTGCCAACGGGATGTGATACGCGCTGGCGACATCTGCCAGGGTACAGAAGCGATCGAGCGGGCAGCCGACGCATGCGGTGCGCAAGCGGATGAAGGCCATGGCGCGATCGGGCATCCGCGCCAGCACCTTCGCCACCGTCCACCCTGCCAGGCCATCGACCGGCTCCTCGTTCACGCCGACCCCCACCCCAAGCGGCGCGCCCACCTCGGACGCAGGCACAGCCTACGCCCGGCGCCGTTGGGCGACGTTGCGCTATCGCAATTTGGCGGAGGGGTTGCCGCAAGGGTGCGGAACCCGGCGATTCTGCAAGGGTGGTGTACCAGGCACCCGGCGATCAGCGCGCGGGCGGCAGGTCCTCGGCAATGGCCACGAGGCTGTGGGGCTGGCGGATGACGATCCGCTTGCGACCGGCATCGATGATCCCGGCTTCGTGCCAGCCGGCGAGGATGCGGCTGACGGTGTAGACGGTTGTGCCCGTCATCTCCGCCACGTCCTGGCGCGTCAGCGGCAGGTCGATACGGACGCCGTCGCTCTGGCGTGTGCCGCTCTGGGTCGTCAGGCGGATGAGCGTGCGGGCAATCCGGCGCTCGACGCGCTCCGTGGAGAGCTCGCGGTTGCGCGCCTGGAACTCGTGGACCCGCCGCGCGACGAGGCCGAGGCTGCGCATCGACAGCTCGGGATGGCGGGCCATCAGCGCCTTGTAGGTCGGGCCATCCCAGCCGTAGCCGACGGCCGGATCCATCGCCTCGGCCGTCAGCGGGTAGACGTTGCCGGCCAGCACGGCGACCAGGCCGAAGCCCTCGCCGGGCATGATGAAGCTGACGACGACCTGCTGGCCATCGGGCGTGACCTGGACCAATCGCACGCGCCCGTCGACGAGGACGAAGAAGCGCTCCGCCGGCTCGGCCTGCCGGAAGAACACCTCACCGGCCTCGAGGCGGCGCTCGATTGCGGCGGCGGCGATGTCGTCCATCGCGGCGGCATCGAGGCCGGCAAAGAGGTCGAAGGCCGCCAGCCGTTCGGGCATCGGACGGGACATCGAATCGTACCCCCTGGCGCTCGAGCGTGGGATTATACCGTTGTCGTCGCTCCCAAACTGTCGCCGCCCGAGGACTGTCGCCGCCCCCAGACCGTCACCGCTGCCACACCGCCACCGCACCCGCTGCTGGCACCGCACCCGATACCGTCACCGCACCCAAACGCCCTCCCCATCCGTGAACACGTCGACCGCGCCGTCGACGTCCGTCCGGCGCACCACTGTGCCCCCCAGCCGCCCGAGCACGCCCTCGTCCGGGTGCCCGAAGCGGTTGTCGGCGCCGACGCTGATCACGGCCAGTCGCGGCGCGACGGCAGCCAGGAAGGCAGCGGTCGACGACGTGGCACTGCCGTGGTGGGCGACCTTGAGGACGTCGCCGCGCAGTGCGTCGCGCGACCGCATCAGCGCCCGCTCGACGGCCTCTTCGATGTCGCCCGTCAACACGATGCTTCGCCGCCCATGGCGCAGCACGAGCACGACCGAGCGATCGTTCGTCGGCACCTCGTCCACGCCGAGCGCCCGCTCGACGTCGCCCGCCGGCGGCCACCGCACGTCGGCCGCCACGCCCGTCGCACCGTCCAGCACGAGCCGCATGCCCGCGGTGGCGGTGTGCACGACCGCGCCCTCCGCCCCGACCGCCGCGTCCCACGCCTGTCCGTCCGGCGTCGCGTGCTCGGCTTCGGGCTGGACGATGTGGCCCACCCGGTACCGCCGCAACACCGCCGGCAGCCCGCCCAGATGGTCGGCGTCCGGGTGGGTCAGCACGACGACGTCGAGTCGGCGATCCCACGGCGCGAATCGCCGGCCAAGCCCATCGAGCACCGCGCTCGGGCTCGGCCCGCCGTCGACGAGCATCCGCCGGCCGTTCGGCGCGACGACGAGGATCGCGTCGCCTTGGCCGACGTCGAGGGCCGTGACGTGCAGCAGGCCGTCGGGCTGGGTGAGCACGGCACGCCACGCCAGGACGGCGGCGCCACCGGCCAGGACGAAGACAGGCCAGCCGATGCGCCGCAGGAACCGACGGGTGCCGCTGCGACCCGCCGGGGCGTCGACCGCGCCGCGCGACGAACGGGCACGCCATCGTGCGAGCCCGTCGCAAACGCCACGCGCAACCCGCCGCACCTCGCCCGGCATCGCCGCGACGGCCAGCGCGAGGGAGTAGCCGACGACAAGCGTGAGCGGCGGCCGCCACGCCAGCGCCGCGCCCGGCAACGCGGCACACGCCTCGACGACGCGGACCGTCCAAGCCAGCGGCAGCCAGGCCACCGCACCCACAAGGCGACCAAGTCCGGGCGACACGAGGCCGGCGGCGATCGTCGCGCCGCCGGCGGCCATCACGGCGGGCTGCGCCGGGACGATCAGGACGTTGGCCACGAGTCCGACGGCGCCGAGCTGGCCGGTGTGCCAGGCGATGAGCGGCCACGTCGTGAGCTGCGCCGCCAGCGTGACGAGGACGGACTCGTTCAGGAGCGCCATGATCCGCCCCGTCGGGCGGAACGAAGGGTCGCCGTTACGAAGTTCGGCCGGTGCGCCCTCGACGTATGCGCCGCGGCCCCCCTCGCCCCCGGCCCGCGCCTCGACGCGCGACCCGACCCAGCGGCCCAACCGCCCGGCGAACGCGACGAGGCCCGCCGTGGCCGCGAACGACAGCTGGAACCCGAGGTCGCCGATGATCGCCGGCCGCCACGCCGTCATCAGTGCGCCGGACAGCGCCAGCGCCGTGACGGCCTCGGCCCGTCGATCGCTCGCCAGCGCCAGGACGACGAGCCCGCCCATGATCGCGGCCCGCACGACCGCCGGATCGGCACCGACGAGGACGGTGTAGGCGGCGACGACGGCGATCGTCGCGACGGTTGCCCAGCCCCGCCGTCGCCACCGCCCCAGCCACACCCGGAGGGCCGCGACGAGCAGCGCGATGTTCGACCCCGAGATCGCGATCACGTGCGTTGTGTTCGTCCGCCGGAACGCATCGGCCACCCGCCGCGGGATCCCGTCGTCGTCGCCGAGGAGGATGCCGGTGGCCAGCGAGGCCTCGGGTTCGGGCAGGGAGTGCGCCACGACGCGCTGCGCCCGCACCTTGATGGCGATCAGCACCCGCGGGACGATGTAGCCGCCCCGGCGCCCGTCGACCCGCTCCACGTGCGCGCGCCGGACGATCGCATGAATGCCCTTGCGCGCCAGAAACGTCCGGTAGTCGAATCCCGGCAGCACGGGCGGCGGAACGACATCGCCGCGCACGCGCACGCGGTCGCCGTACGCATAGACGGGGTAGCGCGCCGCCTGTGCCAGGAGCAAGCCGTGTCCGGGCAGCAGCGGTCCACCGTCGTCCCGTGACTCCGCCACCCGCTCGACCGCCACGACGTAGTGCACGCCGCCGTCCCGCCGCTCAGGCTCCGCCGCCACGATCCCCTCGACGCTCCGCGCGCCCCGATCCCGCCAATGGGCGATGTCCCCCGGATCGAAGCGCGGCCGCGCCAGCCAGACCCGACCGGCCCCGGCCAGCACGATCGCGACCGCCATCGCCCCGACGCGAATCGCCCGCACCCGCCGGCCGGCGCCGAGCGCGACGAGGACCGCCAGCACGACGAGCGCGCCGCCGATGCGCACATCCGGCGGGCGCTCCGTCGGCGGCCAGAGCACGTCGGCGGCAGCGATGCCGATGAGCCAGAGGGTGCACGTACGGGCGAGCCACATCGGCAGGCAGGATACCGCCGCGGCGCCCGGCGCGGGAGGGCGAAACGGACACGTTGGCGACAGCTCGGGCGCCACGCGCCGGTCAGCTCCGGCCCGCTGGTGTGTTCATATCTCCGCTGAACCGTGGTGCGCCGGTTCCGCGTGGCGCGGGGGGGGCTGAAGGGGCTCTCCCCGCGCCTTGCCCATCACTCGACCATCACTCGATGCGGATGCTCCCGAGCCGCACCAGGCCGGGCGCGACATCGGCCGTCTCGCCCCCCGTGCGCGGCAGCCGATCGGCGGTCAGCGGGTGGTAGAGCGCAGCGGCCAGCGTGTAGGCGCCCGCCACCAGGTCCGGCGGGAGCTGGATCACGTGACGGTCGACGACGATCTCGTCCGGCAGCCAGCCGGTCGTCGGCCGATGATCCTCCGCCGGCTCCGCGTCATGCTGTGCGACCGGCACGCCTTCGGCGTTCAACAGCTGAACCGTCACCTTGTACGGCACGGACGACGGGCTGCGCGCGCGCCAGCCCAGCACCACCGTCAGCCCCGTGCCGACCGTCGCCGTCGCGGGCACGGACGCCGCGATCAGCGTGCCGACGTCGCCCAGCCGCGCGTCGAGGACGATCGGCAGCCGCGGACGGATCGCCTCGACATCGAAGATGGCGCCCGAGACGTCCCGCGCCACGACCTCGACTTCGCCCACCTCGACGCGCACGCCCCCTTCTTCCAGGCCGGCTGGCCAGGCGGCGTAGGCGCGGTAACGGCCGGCCCCGGCGTTCGCGAACACCGGGACGCGGAACGTGCGTCGGATGGTGAGGCCGGCGGGCCAAAGGGCGACATCGCTGGCGGCGACATCCGCGGCCAGGGTGACGCGGCTGTCGCCGGCGATCGCGCCCGTCGCCGGGTCGGTCAGCGTCAGCACGATCGATGGCGGCCTTCCCGCCTCCCGCAACCGGAACGCCAGCGGCAACGGGAACACCGTCCCGGCCTGAACCGTGCCCGTCGGCATCTCGCCGACCCCCACCAGCGCCAGCCCGGCTGCCGTCCATCCGGCCGCCGTGGATGCGGCGCCGGTTGATTCGACACCCGCGACCGGCGGCGACATGCCGAGCGCCCGTGCCGCCGCGGCATCGGAGCGCGCCCGCCAGCCCGACACGACGATCGGCTGGCCGAGCACCACCGCCCCGCCGATCGGCCGCCCGTCGCCGGCCGTCGCCCCGAGCTGCACCGGCCGCCCCTCGTCCCGTCGATAGAGCCCGAGCAGCACCCGATACGTCCCGGGCGGAACTCCTTGCGGCAACGCGACGGCAACCCGCATCGCCGTCCACTCGTCCGGCGCCCAGCGATCCGTTGAGCGCTCGGTGCCCGACGCCTTCAGGAGCGCATCGACCGGTGCGATCGGCTCGTTGCCCGCCGCGTCGATCAGCCGAACCGTCACGGACAGCGGGTCCGACATCGCCCCCACCGCACGCCACACCGTCTTCACCTCAAAGCCATCGCCCGCCGTCGCCCCCGACCGATCCGCCCCCCCAGCGACGAGCACCGGACCGCCATCGAACGCCGCTACGGCACCGGGCTCCCGCCCGCGCGGCAGATGGAGCCGATACCTCTGCGGCCCGCGCTCGATCCCACCGACATCGTGCCACCCCGCTTTGATCCACGCCTGAAACGCCGCGCGGTCATCGCCCGACAGATAGCTCAGGTGGCTGTATGGGCTGCCGGTCTCGAGCGCCAGGAGCGCCGGCTCCTTGCCGGATCGCTGCAGATCGTCCGCGATCCGGCGCCACGTGATCTGACCGCTCGACACCGCACCCGTGGACAGCGAGGCCGCGGCGTACGTCGTCGGGCGCTGGGCATAGAAGTTCAACTCCGAGTAGTCCGACAGGACGACGTCGTCCGGACCGCTCAACGCCGCCAGCACGTCCGCCAGCCGCACCGTGCCGTCCTCTTCACGGGCGGCCGTGTAGTCCCGATCGAACAGGTACCAGCCCAGCGCCAAGCCCACCGTCAACGCGACCGCGACCCCCTTCAGCAGCCCGCCTTCAGCGGAGCGGTCGACCTCGAGCCGCCGCGCCGCGAGGAACATGCGTCGCACGCCCACCGCAAACAGGACGGCCAGCGCCGGCGCCAGGTAGACCAGGTGCCGCGGGTAGCGGTCGCGGGCCAGCGCGAAGAACGCCAGCGCCGACGCCAGCTGCCACGCGAAGATCGCCGTCTCGCGCCCCGGCCGGCGGACCGCGTCCCAGGCCACGGCCAGCGCGACGGCCAGCGCCAGCGCCCGCCCGCCGTCGCGGATGTAGAGCGCGAACAACCCGAAGCCCTCGCCAATCACTTGACCCAGCGGCTTCGACGCCCCCTGCCGCAGGTGGTGGCCGATCGTCGCCTCGACCATCGTCCCGATCCCGCCGCTGTAGACGCCGATCGCCGCCAGCCCCGCCACCGTCACGACGACGGCCGCCAGCACGGCCGCCAGCCCGTCGCCGACGATCGATCCGAGCGGCCGTCGGCGCCGCCGCCCGTCCACCACCAACCACAACAACAGCCCGCCGAGCGGCCAAGGCCCGAACAGCTTGGCCAACGTCGCCACGCCGAACAGCGCCCCGCTGACCACGAGCCATACCCGCACCGGCGGGTCCTCGCGTCCGGGCCGCGGCACGACGGCTCGGGCGAAGGCCGCCACCGCCAGCGCCTGCGCGGCCAGCATGAACGGTTCGGGCCGATACACCCGGCCGACGGCGAACACGTCCGGCTGCAGGAGCATCGCGACGAGGGCGACGGCCGCCACCGCTGGCCCGAACAACCGCCGCGCCGTCGCCCACGTGGCGATGCCGGCGGTCATCGTCAGGCCGACGGCCAGCAGGCGGGCGGCGTGCACGCTGGCGCCGGCGACGCCCATCAGCCAGCCGCCCGGCAGCAGGAAGACCGGCAGCTGCGGCGTCAGGAAGTCGCGGTACGGCCGCTCGCCCAGCGACATCCGCCACGCCGCATACAGGTAGCTCCCCTCGTCGTCGCTGATGAGCCAGCCAACGAGATTGCGGCGGTAGAACGCGACGAGCGCGACGAACGCCACGATCGCCGCGATGTCCCAGGCGTGCGCGCGGACGAGCGCGACGCCGCCGCGCGCCGACGCCGCCGATCGCGCCGCGCGCGCGTTCAGCGCGGCAGCACGCTCGGCGTGGTGCGTCGGTGGGGCGGCGACGTGGCCCTCGGCCGGCAGCGGTGTCAGTCCGCCGGCACGTCGGGGATCTGCCGCCGGGCGAGCGTCAGGCGCGTCGTGACGACGACGTGTTGGCCGTCGGGCGCAAGCGTCACCCGTGAGACGGTCTTCGGGCCGTCCGCTGCGAGCGTCCAGTTCAGGCCCCGGTCCGTCGACCAGCCGACGCCGCGCGCGGAGGCCACGGCGACGATGCCGAACTCGATGCGGGTCAGGACGATCGAGTCGAGGCCGCCGATCACCTGCCCGGAGAACGTGTTCACCCCTTGCCACGTCCCGCCGTCGTCGATCGACCGGATCAGCCCGTTGCTCGTGCCGACGAAGACGCGCACCGGCTCGGCCGAGCTGGCCGAGAGGAGGGCGAGGCTGAAGACGCCGCGGTCGAGCAAGAGGTTGTCGTCGATCTGCGCCCAACTCCCGCCGCCGTCCGTCGAGCGGTAGAGGCCGAGGTGGTTCGGCAGCAGCCGCCCGACGGCGTCCGTGCCGGCCCAGATCGTCCGATCCTGGGCGTAGCGCGGCGAGAACGCGACGGCGCGCCATGGGAACGTGTCGCGGGCCGCGGTCGCGTTCCAGGTGGCGCCGCCGTCCGTCGAGAGCCAGCCGTCGACGAGCACGGTGCGGTCGTTGGCGAAGTCGGGCGACACGGCCAGCGTGCGGGCCGGTGCCGGGCCGGCGGTGCGCTGCCAGGCGGTGCCGCCATCGCGGCTGACCCAGACGCCGCTGGCCGTCGTGGCGAAGACCGTCCGGTCGCTGTCGAACGCGGGCGACGGCTCGATCGCCTGAATCCTCTCGCCCTCGCCGCGCGGCAACGCGCCGTCGAGGCGGGACCACGTTGCGCCGCCGTCGGACGAGCGATAGAGGCCGGCCGCTTCCGTGCCGGCCAGGAGCAGCTGGCCGTCGCCCGACAGGAACGTCACGCACGTCGGGCCGCCGTTCGGCAGCGCGTCGTACGGGCGCTGCCACGAGCTCCCGTCGTCCGTCGAGCGCCAGACACCGCTGCCGTCGGTGGCCAGGTAGACCTCGCGCTGCACCGGCACGGTGGGCACGGCCAGGTAGGTCGGGGTCGGCAGCGGCTGGCCGGGGATCGGCGTCGGCACGCGCAGCGGTGACATCCACATGATCGGCAGGAAGGAATTGTGGACCATCGACGGGTCCTTGCGCGGGGGGATGATGTCCTTGACGGGCAGCGGCACGAACGCCCGCGCGAACGCGCCGCGCGTCCCGACGAGGCCGGGATCATCCGTCGCGATCGTCCGCCACGTGCCGCCTCCGTCCGTCGAGACGGCGCCGACGATGCCCACCCCGGCGCCGGTGACGAGGAGGAGCGGGTCGGCCGGGAAGCCGGGCGAGGCCGCCAGGTGGTGCACGGTCTCGATGGCTGCCGGCACCGGCAGCTTGCGCCACGTCGCGGCGTCGTCATCGCTCTGCCAGACGCCGCTCTCGTTCCAGGCGAACATCGCGCGCACGATCGGGTCGCCCTTGCGCCGCATGTCGTCGCCCCACTCGGCGGGCAACAGGATTCCCTGGTGGCGCAACTCGCCGCCCTCGGGTCCGAAGCGCGGGCCCGCGGAAGGGCCGGCGGCCGGCCCGACCCTCAACTCCCAGCTCCGCCCGTCATCCGTCGTGCGGTAGATGCCGCGGTCCGTGCCGAGGAACGCCGTCTTGTCGAACGCGACGACCGGCGAATAGGCCAGAGCGGCGCTGAAGTGCGGCTGCTCGAGGTCGACGACGATGGCGGCCCAGCTGCTGCCCGAGTCCTCGGTGCGATAGAGCTGACCGTCCTCGATCGTGATCGCGTACGCCTCAGGCTCGTTCAGGAAATCGGGCGAGGCGGCCAGGAAGCGGACCGGATCGTCGTCGCCGCCGATCGACAGCTCGGACCAGTCGTTGCCGTCGTTCATGCTGCGGTAGCCCTTGCCGCCGCGCGTGGCCACGAAGAACCGGCCGTCGGGCGCCGACACGATGTTGCCGGCATCGGGGACGCCGGTCCGGCCGGTGCGCCAAGCGGTGGCGTCGAGGCTGAGGAAGACATCGTTGCCGGTGGCCACGAGGTGCTGCTGCCAGCCGGCGTCGGGCGCGTCGAGCGGGCTCGCGGCCAGGTCGTACACCGGACCGCCGCCCAGTGATGCTTCGGCCCAGACCGTCGCCGTCGGCGTGCGCGACGGGGTGGGGGTGCGGGTCGGGGTGTGCGTCGAGGTCGGGGTGCGCGTGCGCGTCGGGGTGCGGGTGAGCGTCGGCGTGCGCGTCAGCGTCGGGGTGCGCGTCGGGGTGGCCGTGCGGCGCGGCTGGGCGTGGGCCGCGGGGGCGGGCGCGGCGACGGCCGCAAGGGCGACGGCGAGGGAAAGCGCGGCGGCGGCGCGGAACAGGATGCGCATTCGGTCACTCCCGTGGGTTCGAGGGTCAGCCGCGCAACGGTGCGGCGGGTGTCGGATCGCCCGCCGCGTCGAGGACACGGCGGACGGTGTAGATCGGCTTGTCCTGGGCCTCGTGGTACGAGCGGACGACGAGCTCACCCAAGAATCCCATCGACAGGAAGTTCACGCCGAGGATGACGAGCAGGACGGCGAGCAACAGCAGCGGCCGATCGCCGATGTTCTGATCGTACACGAGCTTGACGACCGTCAGATAGAGGCCGACGAGCACGCCGAGCAAGCCGGAGACGATGCCGATGCCGCCGAAGATGTGGATGGGCCGCGTGCCGAAGTTGCGCAAGAAGTAGAGCGTCAGCAGATCCAACAGGACCCGCGGCGCGCGCTTGATCCCAAGGCCGTACTTTGAGGTCCCGTGCGCGCGCGGGTTGTCCCGCACCGGCACTTGGCCGATCGTGACACCGTACCAGCTGGCGGCGGCCGGGACGAAGCGGTGCAGGTTGCCGTACAGCTTGATGTTCTTGACGACCTCGGAGCGGTAGGCCTTGAGCGAGCACCCGGTGTCCTTCAGCCGGACGCCGGTGAGGACGCCCATGACCCAGTTGCCGAACAGGCTCGGGATCCGCCGCCGCAAGAGCGGCTCCTTGCGGTCCTGGCGCCAGCCGCTGACGATGTCGTAGCCGCCGCGCTCCATCTCGACCACGACGGCGCCGATGTCGTCCGGATCATTCTGGAGGTCGGCGTCCATCGTGACGACGATCCCGCCGCGCGCGGCGTCGAAGCCGGCCATGAACGCCGGCGTCTGGCCGAAGTTGCGGCGGAACTGGATGACGGTGAACCGTGGGTCGGCCGCGTGCACGCGCGCAAGCGCCTCGAACGAGCCGTCCGTCGAGCCGTCGTCGACGACGATGACCTCCCAGCTGCGGCCGAGGCGGTCGAGCGCCGTGGCCAGCCGCTCGGCCAGCATCGGGATCGTCTCGACCTCGTTGAAGAGCGGGATGACGATCGAGAGCGCTGGCCGCACACCGTCGGCGGTCAGCCGGACGGAGGCCTCACGGGTGTGGGTCACGGTCATCGAGCGGGTGTCCTCGGGTCTTGTTATGGGGTCTTGCTATGGGTTGCCGGCGTATTGTATCTGCCACGCCACCTGGGCCGCCATCCCATCGCGGATCCCGACGTGCGGCGCCCAGCCGAAGGTGGCGCGCGCCTTGGACGTGTCCGCCAGCGCGTGGCTCTGCTCGCCGGGGCGCGCCGGGGCGTGGACGATGCTGGCACGGCGGCCGGTCAGCGACTCGATGAGTTCGATCGCACCGATCGCCGAGATCGTCTCACCGCCGCCGATGTTGAACACGTCGCCCGTCGGGCCGTGCTCGACGGCCTTGACGGTGGCGTCGACGCAGTCGCCGACGAACGTGTTGCCGCGCGTCTGTTGACCGTCGCCGAAGACCGTGATCTCCTCTCCGCGCAGCACGCGGTCGATGAAGATGTAGTAGCCCATATCCGGCCGCTGGCGCGGCCCGTAGATGCTGAAGTAGCGCAGGATCGTCATCGGCACGTCGAAGTTGCGGTGGTAGGCCTGCACGAGGTGCTCGGCGGCCAGCTTCGTGACGCCGTACGGCGAATCCGGTGCCGGCATGCGGGCCTCACCACCGGACGATTCGCGGCCGTACACCGACGACGTGCTGACGTGGACGATTCGCCGCCCGCCGCCCACCTGCCGCATCGCCTCGAGGAGCCGCTGCGTCGCCAGGATGTTGCACCCCTGATAGGCCTCGAACGCCGTCCAGGATTGGAGGAGCCCACCCATCGCCGCCAGGTGGACGACGCACTCCACCTGCTCGACGAGCGGCCGGACGTCCATCGTCCGCAGGTCCCCTTCGACGAACGTGAAGGCAGGATGGGCGAGCGCACCGGCCAGGTTCCGTTCTTTGACGGCGCGCGGGTAGTAGTCCGTGAAGCAGTCGACGCCCAGCACCGTGTGGCCGTCCGCCAACAGGCGTTCGGCGAGGTGGGAGGCGATGAAGCCGGCTGGGCCGGTGAGGAGCAGCGAGGCCGTGGCGTTCTCCTTGGGGCGGGCGGATTCTAGCATGCGCGGTGCGGTGTCGGTCGGACAGGCGGCAGGCGCTCGGGTGATGCCGCGCGGCCGGAGTCGACGAACCTTGCCCCGCCGCCCGCCTGCCCGCATCCTTATCCGCTCCGACTTCATCCGTCCTCGATCCCCCATCCGCGCACCGAATGCGCCCCACCCCCGCCGTCCGATCGGACGCGCCCCAGCCCGCCACAGCCCGCGGCGCCCAACGCACGGCGGCGCAACGGCGGGTCCACGAGGTTCTCATGCTGCCGATCGTATCCGTCTCCGGCGACACGCACGCGCAGGGCCTGCTCCACGGCCGCGCCCTGCGCGCCGAGATCGACCACAACGTCGCCGTCTACTTCCGCCGCTTCAACGTCGAGGGCCGGATGTCGCGCCAGCGGGTCCTGGAGCGCGCGGCAACGCTCTGGGAGCGCCTCACCGCCGCGTCGCCCGAGTACGCCGCGGGCGTGCGCGGCATCGCCGAGGGCGCCGGTCACGACGTGCTGGCGATCGCCGCGCTGAACGCGCGCTACGAGCTGATGTACGCCCAGTTCACGCTCTTGGCGCTCCACGCCGAGTCGGCCGTCGACGGCTGCACGTCGTTCGCGCTCACGCCCCCGGCGACGGCCGACGGCCACACGCTCCTCGGCCAGAACTGGGACTGGATCCCGGACGTCAAGGGTGCGGTCGTCGTCGAGCGCCAGCCGGACGGGTTCGCCCGGGCGGCGTTCACCGAAGCCGGGGTGTTCGGCGGCAAGATCGGCCTGAACAGCCACGGGCTCGGTCTGGCGATCAATGGGCTGACCAGCCAGGACGACGACTGGTCGCGGCCGGCGGCACCGTTCCACGTCCGGTGCTGGCAGATCCTCGGCGAGCGCACCCTCGACGGCGCCGTGGCGCGCGTGACGAACGGACCGCGGGCGTGCAGCGGCAACTTCGTCCTCGCCCAAGCCGGCCTTGGGGCGGAGGGGGGCAGCGCCGTCGACCTCGAGGCGTCGCCCATGACGACGTGCCGGATCGCCCCGGACGCCGGCGGGCGGATCGTCCACACGAACCACTTCTTCGACCCCGAGAGTGCCGGCATCGCCGAAACGCCGAACGTCCAGCGGTTCGCGTCGCTCAACCGCTTGGACTGCCTGCGCTCGAGCCTGGCCGACCGCGCCAATATCACGGTGGACGACCTGCAGTCGATGCTGCGCGACCACACCGGCTACCCCTACTCGGTCTGCCGCCACCCCGACCCCGACGACCCGTCCGGCGACTACCGCACCGTGACGTCGGTGATCATGGACCTCGACGCGCGGGCGATGTGGATCACGGACGGGCCGCCGTGCGAAGGGGACTATCAGTGGATCACGCTCTGATCGCCCGGCTTGCCTGCCGAACCGGCGATTCCCTACGTGTTGTCGGCAGGACAGGTCCGAATGCCGAACAGCGTGTAGACCGGGCACCTGCCCGCCAACCCCGTGAGCAGCGGTACCACGCCCACCCAGCCCCACGGGGTCTTTGGGCCGACGAACACCAGGGCGATCAGCGCAACGCCAATGACCACGCGCAATGCGCGGTCCCACGTGGCCATGTTGAGTTCCAGGAACTTCGACATCGACTCGGACCTTTCTCGGCGGCCGTTCGCTCTACAGACGAAACGACATGGGAATGGCTAGGCTCGTACACCACCACTGCAGAATCTCCGGGTTCCGCACTCTGGTGGCAACCCCGAGCGTGTCCAGTGGCGGTGTACTAAGCTTGCCGACCTCATGCTAACGCGGTTGCGTGGCCTGTCAATCGTGCAGATGGCCGGTCACAGGGCTGGCCGACTGGCCAGTGCGGCGCTTCGACGCGCCGCACGATCGCACCACCGGAGCCGCGCGTGAGCGATCCGAAGGCGCGTCGCCGGCCGTCCGAACCGCGCCAACGCTCCGGGCGCAGGCTGCCGGCATCGCTCGTCGCGCTGCGCTATCGCAACTACCGGCTGCTGTGGGTCGGCCAGCTCGTCTCGATCGCCGGCAACCTGATGCAGAGTGCGGCGGTGCTGTGGCACGTCAAGCGCTTCTACCCGGGGGCCGACCAACTGGACGCCGCCGCCGTCGCCCTCGGCCTCGTCGGCCTCGTGCGGATCGGACCGATCATCGTCTTCTCGCTCGTCGGCGGCGTCGTCGCGGACGCGATCGACCGGCGCAAGATGCTCATCATCACCCAGGCGTCGATGGGCACGGCGGCCATCGTGCTGGCCATCCTCACGTTCAACGGCCTGTCCGTCATCTGGCCGATCTACGTCCTGACCGCCATCGGCGCCGCCGCCGCCGCGTTCGACAACCCGGCGCGCAGCGCGCTGGTGCCCAGCCTCGTCCCCCCCGAACACATGGCCTCGGCCGTCAGCCTGAACACGACGATGTTCCAACTCTCGGCCGTCGCCGGGCCGGCGCTTGGCGGCCTGATCATCGCCACGCTCGGCCTGGGCTGGGTGTACGCGATCAACGCCCTGTCGTTCGGCGCCGTCATCGCCGCCGTCCTGCTCATGCGCGACATCCCGGCCGGCGCCGGCGCACAGGGCGGCGCGATCAGCCTGCACGCGGCGTGGGAGGGCCTCCAGTTCGTCTTCCGGGCGCCCCTCATCCGCGGCTCGATGCTGATGGACTTCTTCGCGACGTTCTTCGCCTCGGCCACGGCACTCCTGCCGATCTTCGCCGAGAACGTGCTCGGCGTCGGCGCCACGGGCTACGGCGTGCTCCAGGCGGCGCCGGCGGCCGGAGCGTTCGTGGCGGCGATCGTCATGGTGCCGATGATCCGCCGAATCCGCTACCGCGGCTGGGTGATGCTCGCCTCGGTCTTCGTCTACGGCGCCGCGACGGTGGCCTTCGGCTTCTCGCGCAGCTTCTGGCTGACGTTCGGCTGCCTCGTCGTCTACGGCGCGTCGGACATGGTCTCGACCGTCATCCGCAACGTCATCCGCCAGATGTCCACACCGGACCGGCTCCGCGGCCGGATGACGAGCGTGAACATGATCTTCTTCATGGGCGGCCCGCAGCTTGGCGAACTCGAGGCCGGCATCGTGGCCAGCATCTGGGGCGCCGCAGCATCCGTGATCAGCGGCGGGATCGCCTGCCTCGTCGCCACCGGCGGCGTGGCCTGGCTCACGCCGCAGCTGCGGCGATACGAGCGGGAACCGGAGGAGATCGCGGACCGCCTGTAGGGGCACCCACTACAGGCGCTTCGCCATTTCCCACACGTCGTCCAACATCCCCTCCGTCAACCGCCCCGTGAACGTGTTCTGCTGGCTGGGGTGGTAGCAGCCGATCAACCGCACCGCGCCGAGGTCGTGCTCCACGCCGTGGCCGAAAGCGGGCGCGGGACGCGGGACGGTCCAGCCGAGGCCGGGGCCGACGTCGCGGCCGACATCGAGCACCTTCTGCCACGCGAAGCCGCCGAGCGCGACGGCGACGCGGACGTTCGGCAGGAGCGGGATCTCGCGGCAGAGGAACGGCCGGCACGCGGCCCACTCGTCCGGCGTCGGCTTGTTGGCGGGCGGGGCGCACCGGACGGCGGCCGTGATCCAGGCGCCGGTGAGCGTCAGGCCGTCGTCGCGCGACGCGGCGTTCGGTTGCGAGGCGAATCCGGCGCGGTGAAGGGAGCGGTAGAGCCACTGGCCCGAGCCGTCGCCGGTGAACATGCGGCCGGTGCGGTTCGAGCCGTGGGCGCCGGGCGCGAGGCCGACGATGAGCAGCCAGGCGTCGGGGTCGCCGAAGCCGGGGACGGGGCGGCCCCAGTACGTCTGGTCCGCGTACGCGGCGCGCTTGGTGACGGCGACGTGCTCGCGCCAGGCGACGAGGCGGGGGCAGAGGCGGCAGGCGGTGATCTCGGATTCGAGGGTGGTTAGGGTAGCCCTCACCCCCCGACCCCCTCCCCCAAGTCTGGGGGAGGGGGAGGATGCTACGCGGTCGGCATCAGACAGCACCAGTGTCGCCACAGTCGTCAGGAAGGGCGCGCAAGACGATGGCCCGCACTTGTTCGAGCGCGGCGAGTCGGGTCGGCGACAGCGTGGCAGGAGCGATCATCGGCGGTGAAGATAGCATAGGGGCCGGATCCAGATCGATCGCTCGGTTGGCGGGCGCACGTCGCTACGGCCCGCCGCCGCGGAAGCTGTACCCCACCAACCCCGCATCCCGCGTCAACGCCCAAACCCGCCCCGCCCCGACGCGCAGCGCCCGCGTCTCGCCCGGCACGTCCGCCGTCCCAACGACCCTCGGCGCACCCGGCGACCGGATGTCCAGGACGACGATCCGCTTGCTCAGCGCCAGCAGCACGTGCGGCCACGCGAGCACGATCTGCCGCGCCGCGTCGTCCCCGTCATCCCAGGCGCCGACTTCGCGCAGCGCGTCCGGATCGGCGATGTCGTACACGCGGAGGCCGCCCTCGCCGGCGGCGACGAAGGCGTGGTGGCCGTGGACGGCGACGTCCAGTTGCTCGAACTCCGTGCCGAGGCGATCGGCGATCCGCGGCTTCGCCGGATCCGTGAGGTCGATCGCCTCGATGCCGCCCCAACCGCTCGCCCCCGCATCGCAATGCCACCCGTTGTCCACGCCGATCGCCACCGCGCCGTCCGCGGTGAGGGCGAGGCCGACGTAGTTCGCGTTCGGCGCCGGGCGCTCGGCCTGCGCCGGTTCGTCCGACAGCCAGCCCAGGACGGAGAGAAAGCGCGGCCGACTCGGATCGGCGGCGTCGACGACGGCGAAGGTCGGGCAGCCCCAGCCATAGATGCCCCCGGACAGGACGATGCGGTCGCCCGCCTTGGCCAGGCGGTGGCCTGCCCATCGTCCGCCCCGCCACACGTCCGTTGAGGAGAACGGGAGCCCGTGTGCGGCGGCACCGATCCGGCGAGGGGCAGCGGTGTTCGTGAGGTCGTCGACGACGAGCTGACCATCGGGCGTGTCGCCCACGCTATACGCGAACGCGCCCTCGACGAGGACATCGTCCTGCCAGTTCTCGCCGTCGGCATCGAGGAACGGGCTCGGCTTCAGCCCCAGCATCGATGTGCGCTCGACCGGACCGCCGAGTCGGCGAACGGCGGTGAACAGCACGCCGCCCGGCGCCTGGAACAGCACCGGCCAATACTGGGTGCCGAGCCCCAGCTCGCCACGCACCCGCACCGGCCGCACCGGATCGGCAAACGACCACGTCTCGAGCCCGCCATCCTCGGCCGTGCCGACCACCGCGAGGTCGCCCGCGAGCGCGATCGCGTCCCCGCAGTCCTCGCAGTGGCGGTCGCGCGGCGCAGCGGCCACGTCGAGCCGGCGCGGCGCGCGCGGGTCCGCGACGTCCCACACCGCCAGCTCGGCGCCGGATATGAACACCAGGTCCCCTTGCGCGGCCATGCCGGCGACGAAGTCGCCGCCGCCGTAATGCGCCGGGTACGGCTTGGCCACGGACCGCAACGCGCCAGGGTCGGTGACATCGAGGATCTCGACGCCGCCGTTGTCCGCCGCCACCCACAGCGTGTCGCCGACGGCCAGCAGGCGGCGCGCCTCGCCGTCCTCCGTCCCGACGGCGACGATCGCGGCCGGGTCCTTCACGGACAGCGCGACGACGCCGGTCTCGTCGACCGCGGCAAACGCGTGGTCGCCGTGCGGAACGACATCGTGCACTCGGTGGGGCGCCGTCCAGCTGCCGAGCAGCGGCAGCCCTGGACGGCCGGCATCGAGGATGCGCACGCCGCCGGCGCGATCCGCAACGTACACGCGCCCGCCGTCGACGGCCACGGTTCGCGCGTCGCCGGGTGTGTTGTGCCGATCGATGATCGTCATTTCCAGCGGTCGGGCGATGTCGAGGACGAGGACGCCCGCGCCGCCGACGGCCGCGTACAGCCGGTCGCCGTCGACGGCGAGGTCGCGCACGAGGCGCGGCAGGACGGGGCTGCGGCCGAATACGGCCACGCCGTCGTCGGCCGGATGCGCCGTGTCCCACGCGAACACGCGCGCGCCGACGCCCGCGAACGCGTACGTGCCCTTCGTCGCCATCGCCACGGTCATGCCGCCGATCTGCTCGACCAGGGTGAGCGTCGGATCGGGGACCGCATCGAGACGCGGGAGGTAGGCCGGGCGCGGCGGGGATGGGTCGGTCTGGGCGAGGTCCGACGATCGGAGCGGCTGGCGTGGCAGCCGGGCCGCGCAGGCGGTGATCGACGTGCCCGCGAACGACATCGCGATGCACATGGCGAGGGCGTTCGCACGGCGACCGCTCGCGGCGTTCATCACGAACCCTCCGGACCGTCCGGACCCTCCGGCAGCTCCAAAGGCGGCAATGCCCCTTCGATCGCCCCCCGATGCACCTCCAGCCACGGCGGCAGGATCAGCTGCTCCCCGAGGTGCGCCATGTCCTCGTCCCGCCCGAACCCCGGCCCCTCGGTCGCCAGCTCGAAGAGCGTCCCGCCCGGCTCCTTGAAGTAGATGCTCTCGAACCAGAAGCGGTCGATGACGGGCGACGGCCGCAGCCCGGCGTCCTCGGACCGTCCGCGGCCGTCACGCCGCGTCGGTCGCCGCGCCGGGCATCGCCCCGCCGGAAGTACGGACGCAGCCGCTTGGGGAGCACGAACATCATCTGGCGGTGCGGCACCGGCGCGAGCAGCTCGTCGCTCAGCCACAGCGTCCAGGCGGCCAGTCGCTTGGCGTGGCAGCTGCTCGCGGGCGCTCATGACCCTTCGGCGCTGACCGTGAATCCCTTAACCCGGACGCCCGTGCCCAGCAGCAGCCCGTCCACCGTCATCCCCGGGTTCACCACGCTCACCTGCTCAAGGAGGACCGTCTCGTGGACAAACAGCTCGGCTCTGCCCGCCGCGATACGGGCCGCCACGGCCGCCGGCCTTCCCGCCGTCAGCGCCTCGGCCTCGGCTTCCGCGTAGACTCGGGCGAGGACTTCCTGAGGAACGTCGGAGCGGCTGAGGTAGCGCGGGCGGCAGTACTCCACCTGCCGTGCAAGTTTCGGATGAAGCGCCTCGGCCTGCGGGCCGCCCTCTATGGTGACCAGCGACAGGTCGGGACCCGGCCATGGGGCCGCCGCCGCGACCGGCTGTACCTCCGCGGAGGCCTCGGCCCCGTCAGCAGCTTCGCCGACACCACCCCCGCGCTGACGCCGGAGCTCAGCCAAGCGCAGCTCACGAGTACTCGGCCTCCGCTCGCCCAAACGTTCGGCGAGCTGGCGCATCCTGGGCTCCGGAGATCCGGCGGCCTCATCGATCGCCGCCCACGCGGACGGCACGACCAACTGGCCCAGTGCGTTGAGGGCGGCGAGGCGGACTCCCTCGTCCGGGTCGGCGATCGCGGCGGCCAGGGCTTGGGCGGCGGCGTCGGCATCCGGGGAGCCCATGGAGCTGAGGGTGTCGGCGGCGTGCCGTCGCGCCTCAGGAGTGCCGCCGCCTAGTGCCGCCACCAGGGCCGGGACGGCCGCCGCGCCGAACGAGTCGAGCGCTACCGTGAGGCTGTTCTGGTGCTCGGAGTCGCCTCGGGAGAGCTGCGCGACGAGTGCGGGCACCACGCGTGGATCGAGTGTCTGCGCCGCAGCCCAGTACGCTCGCGCAGCCACGGCGTCCACCGGGTCGGCGATCAGCAGGTCCAGGTGGGCGGCATCGTCGCGGGAGCCCACCTTACTCAAGGTATGGAGGGCCTGGAGGCGGGCGAGCCAGCGCGGGCTATGGAGGGCGGCGCGGACGTGCGGGAGGGCGGCATCCGGCATGCGCAGCGCGGTCCAGGTGAGGATCTCGCGGATGTAGAAGTCGCGCTCGCGGCCGAATCGCTCCACGACCGCGGGGGCGGCCGCCTCGTGGCGCCCCTCGCCGAGGTCGAGGGCGGCGCGGAGGCGAACGTCGGGGTCGGCGTCACCGAGTAGGTCGATGAGCTCTGTCGGAGTCGTCTTGGTGCCAACCAATGCCAGCCTCCGCGCGGTCGATGAGAGGAGATTCGTCCTCACCCTATGGTGGAGGCTAACAGACCATGATGCGAAACCGGATGTCTTTGCAAGCTTACCATGGTCAGCGTCATCGACGATCGGCGCTACGAGCTGATGTTCGTCCCCGACGAGCCCGCAGACGCGACAGCGCATGCCCAGATGCAATCGTGCGGCTCCGTTCGTCGAAGGGGCGGCGACGTGTGGCGCGGGCGGCGGCGAACGGATAGCCGTTCCCACGACGCTCAGGTAGTCGACCCCTCCGGCAAGACAAGTGCCGGCAACGCCGCCTCGATCGCCCCCCGATGCACCTCCAGCCACGGCGGCAGGATCAACTGCTCCCCGAGGTGCGCCATGTCCTCGTCCCGCCCGAACCCCGGCCCCTCGGTCGCCAGCTCGAAGAGCGTGCCGCCCGGCTCCTTGAAGTAGATGCTCTCGAACCAGAAGCGGTCGATGACGGGCGACGGCCGCAGCCCGGCGTCCTCGACGATCCCCCGCAGCGCCGTCCCCTCGGCCACGTCGTCCACCCGCCACGCCACGTGATGGACACCGCCCGTGCCCCACGTCCCGCGCCGCTCCTCGGGCAGCTCGCGCACGTCGACGTACGTCCCCGAGCCGCCGCTGCCGGCGGCGTAGCGATGCCAGCTGTCCTCGACGCCCGCCGGCGCCAGCCCGAGGAGCGTCGTCAGGGCGGCGACGGTCGGACCCATGTCGCGCTCCCAGAGGCGGACGGCGTGCAGGCCGCGGATCTGGTGGGCGGTGGGCACGGCGCTCCCGTCCCACGGCACGAACGGGCGCTCGTCGTCCGTGGCGACGAGGGCGAGGTGGAGGCCGTCGGGGTCGCGGAACGGGAGGGCGGGCTCGCCGAAACGGGTCGCAAGCCCGTCGGAGCGGGCGCCGTCGCCGCCGGTCCCGTCGACCGTCGCGACACCCATCGCGCCGCCCGGCGAAGCCATCCGGCCCACCACCGGCCTCGCCGACGTCGACGCCCGCGGCCCGCAGCCGATCGCCCCAGTAGCCGAGGCTGGCCGCCGGCACCGCCAGCGCGACCTCGACCGCCAGGCCGATGCCGCGGCGCGAGCGCTCCATCGCCGGCCACGGGAAGAACGTCAGGTCCGTGCCGGGCGTGCCGGCGCCGTCGGCGTAGAAGAGATGGTAGGTGTCCGGGACGTCCTGGTTCACGGAGCGCTTCACGAGGCGCATCCCGAGGAGGCCGGCGTAGAAGTCGACGTTCGTCTGCGGGTCGCCGGCGATGCACGTGATGTGGTGGAGGCCGTGGACGGTGGGGGGCATGGGCTTGCTCCGTTCCTTGAATCGTTGGGTGGCTGCGCATCGAGGCTGCGAAGGGTCGCGCACACATCCCACCTGTGAATCGGCCGACTCGCCCAGGCGATCGAGATGATTCACCTGGGGGATTCCGACAACTCACCCGGACGACTCGTGGGATCCCCGGCAACGACGACCACACGCACACCGACGTGGCGCGGCCACTCTGCCGCTCAGCCCCTAGGCTCGCCGTTCAAGCCCGTCGAGCGGTCCTCCTCGAACGTCACGCGGGCGTACACGTCGCCGAGTGCTAACGTCACGCCGATGGCGACAAGTTCAATTGCGGCGTCGAGGCCGTTGGCGTCGGTGTACGTCCAGACATCTCCGGAACGCGCATATGCCTCGATGAGCGGCTTGTCCTGGCTGACGAGGACGTATTGCTGGAGCGACGGTATCTGGCGGTAGCGGGACCACTTTACGCCGCGATCGTGCGCTTCCGTGGACGGTGACAGCACTTCGAAGAGGACCGTGGGGTTGGTGAGGTTGTCAAACCCGTCGGGCGCGAGCTGGGCCTCGCCACACACCACGATGAGGTCCGGGTAGGTGTAGAAGCGCGCGTCAACGCGGACCCGCAGGTCGCTGTCGAACACCTCGCAGTCGCTGCCGGCCAACTGCCTGCCGATGGCCATCGCCAGGTCCGTCTTGATGCGCGAATGCTGGATGCTGCCACCGCTCATCGCAACGACCACACCGTCGATGTACGCGTGCTTGTACTCAGCCAGTACTTCCTGCGCGAGGTATTCCTCGGCCGTCACGAGGGTCACGGTCTGTGGCAGTGCCATGATCGGATCGTCCTCCTCTCGGACCTACGGCCGTCCACCGTTTGTCAGGACTCGTCCCCGGTCCTGCACCCGTCGAATCATACTCGCCAGCGGCGGCGGCGCGTATCGGGTTATGATTCGCCCGTGATCCCCTCATTCCTCGCCTGGATCCTCCTCGTCACCCTCGCCGGCGCCGTCCTCGCCGACGCCTGGCTGCCGTGGCGCGACCGCACGGACGCCCTCGAGCGTCTCGTCCTCACGCTCGGCCTCGGCTACGCGTGGAGCGTCGTCGCGGGCCTGGCGCTGAACGCGACGCCGTGGGGCGTGCGCGGGGCGACGTTCGTCGGCGCCACGCTCCTCCTCGCCGTCGTCGTGGCCGGCGCCCAACGGTGGCGCGGCGGGCAGGCATGCGGCCGCCCCCGCCCCCTCGACCGCCGCATCTGGCTGGCCGTCGCTGCCGTCATCGCATTCGCCGCCCTCTTCCGCCTCCCGAACCTCGGCTGGTCGGAGTTCCAGGGCGATGAGGCCCTCGTCCTCCACAAGGCCGCGGCCACGATCGACGGCCGGCACGACGCGATCTACGTCCACAAGAAGGGGCCGGCGGAGATCCTGATCACCGCCGAGGTCTACGCCGTGCAGCGCCGCATCGACGAGGGCACGGCGCGCCTGCCGTTCGCGGTGGCGATGCTCGCGGGGTTGGCGGCGCTGATCGTCGTCGGTCGCGGGTTGTTCGGGGCGCGCGTCGGGCTCATGGCGGCGGTGATCCTGTCGCTCAACGGCTTCTTCATCGCGTTTGGGCGGGTGGTGCAGTATCAGGCGCTGGTGTTTCTGTTCGGGACGTTGGCGGTGTGGTGTGCGTGGCGGTATCGGTGGGCGGGGTGCGTCGACGTCCTCCCCCGGCAGGCCCCTCCCCGACCCCTCCCCAAGTTGGGGAGGGGGGAGGAAGGGCAACCAGAAGCCCTGGCTCACAATGGTCCTCCCCCCGCCAAGCTTCCTCCTCCCCCAGACTTGGGGGGAGGGGGTGGGGGTGGGGGCCTTAGGCCGTCAGACGACGCCCCCGCTGGCTCCTCCTCACCGCCCTCTTCCTCGCCTGCGGCCTCCTGTCCCACTACGACGCCGCCCTCGTCGCCCCCGCCATCGCCTATCTCGTCGTCGCCCGCTGGCGCGCCGTCCCCGGCAGCCTGCGCCGCGAACGCCTGGCTGTCGCCGCCGGCTTCGCGCTCGGCACGGCGCTGCTGGCCGCGTTCTACGTCCCGCTCGTCCGCCACCCGTACTTCCAGTCCACGACGCTGAAGTATCTCGTCGAGGTCCGTCTCGGCGGGGGCGGCGGCGAGGGCGGCGGGGCGCCGTACAACGCGCTGCCGAAGTGGATGGGCCTCGCCAACTTCTACAGCAGCGCCTACTACCTGGTCGCCCTCGACCTCCTCGTGGCCGCCGCCGTCACGGCGCGCCTCGTCCGCCGCTGGCCCCGCGCCGGCTGGGCCGCCGCCGCGTTCGGCGTGCTGGCGATCCCCGCCCTCGTCCTGCGCCCGGAGTGGTTCGCGCTCATGGACGACATCGAAGGCCGGAGCTGGGCCGTCCTCGTGATTGGCGTCGCCTTGGCCCTGGTGGTCCTCGCCGCTCCGCGCGACCCCGCCTGGACCACCACCGCCCTCTGGCTGGCCGCACCGGTCCTCTTCTACGCCACGCTCGTGGAGGCGCCGCGGACGCACTTCCACGTCGTGTTCCCGGCGCTGAGCCTGATCGCAGCCCTGACGATCGCCGCGCTGTGGAATCGCATCAACCCCTCCCCCAGCATTGGGGGAGGGGTCGGCGAGCGCAGCACGCCGGGGGCGGGGGCCGTAGGCCGCTGGGCACCCCCCGTCGCCGCCGCTCTCGCCGTCGTCGCCGCCTACAGCGCGTTCTACAGCTGGATGGTCTTCGTCCAACACGACGTGGCCTACAAGCGCGGCTACCCGGACGTGAAGGTGGCGGGGGCGTGGTATCCGTTCGCGGAGCTGCCGGGAAGCGGGTGGTTCGGGTTTCCGTATCGGGCGGGGTGGAAGGCGATCGGTTCGGTCGACGCGGATATCACCGGCGATTACGACTCGAACGAGGAGCCGGCAGTGACGGCGTGGTATACGCGGGGCAAGCCCCGCTGCGGCGAGGCTCCCGCGCTGGCTGTTCGTCGCGGACGACGTCCAGGATCGCCAGCCCGTTCTCGACCCGATGCCGGCGAAGCCGGATGCGCGCCGAGCGCCGCCACTCTCGGACACCGAGATCGCTTCGGCCTGGCACCTACGAAGGTCGGCGCGGTCGCCGGCTCCGGCACCCGTGGGGGATCGCCCGTCTTGGCGCGGTCGGCGAACCCTCCGCACCGCATGCCCGCCAGGCGAATGGTTTGTTCGCACCGGCGTTTGAGAGGTCTACCACGCTGCGTTCGCGCGAAGTTCGACCGCGAGCTTACCGGGCCCGCGTTACGATGCCGGCTTGCCGCTCGACGATCCGCTGCGCATCGTCGATGAGCGGCGCGATGACCTGTTCGGGCAGCCAGCCCGGACTGCTGGCACTGCGCGGATGGCGGCTCGACGCGGCGTCGGCCGCGATGACACGGTCGGCGGAGCACAGGCCACCGGCGCATGGCCAGGCGAACGCCTCGTCCTCACCCTAGTCTGGTCCGCCCTCGGGCCGTCCATCCCGTCCAACGCCCAGGTCTTCGTCCACCTCGAGCGCGAGGGCGAGCGCACCATCGGCCAGGCGGATGGCCCACTGCACCCGCCGGCCGAGACGGTCTGCGGCGCGCCGCGACGCTGGCGTCCCTCGCGGTCGGTGAGTCCGTGCTGGACCGGCGGGTCATCGATATCGCTTCGGACGCACCGCCCGGCGAGTACGATCTGCTCGTGGGGATCTACGATTACGAGTCCGGAGAGCGCATGCCGGTGACCGGCGGCCCGCCGCGGCCAGAACCGCGTGCGCTTGACGACGATGACGTGGTCGACTCGCCGCCCGAGAACTCGCCATGACCCCCACCGACCCCCGCCTCCCCACCGCCCTCCGCCGCGCCACCGCCTTCTTCGCCCTCACCATCGCCCTTGCCGCCGCCGCCGTCCGCCTCCCCAAGCTCGACGTCTTCCTGACGCCGGACGAGACCCGCTGGGCCTGCCGCAGCACGAACTTCTACCACGCCCTGGCCACCGGCGACCTCGCGTCGACCTACCAGAAGGAGCACCCGGGCGTCGTCACGATGTGGCTCGGCGGCCTCGGGCAGCCGATCGACGACGACGCCGACTGGCGGATCGCGTGCCGGGACATCAACCCGAGCGACCTCGTCAGCGACGCGCCCCGCCCGGCGCTGGACGAGATCACCGCCCGCCTCTTCCGCGGCCGCCTCCGCATCGCCCTCTTCATCAGCCTGGCGATCGGCCTCATGGTCTGGCTCCTCGGCCGCCTGTTCGACCACCGCGTCGCCCTCGTCGCCGGCCTGATCGTCGCCCTCGACCCGTTCTACGTGGCCCACAGCCGCGTCCTCCACCTCGACGGCGTGACGACGACGCTCATGACGCTGTCGCTCCTCTGGCTCCTGTTGTGGCTCCACCGTGGGCGGCGTAAGCGCGATCTCCTCCTCTCCGGCGTGATGGCCGGCCTCGCCGCCGTGAACAAGTCCCCCGCGCTCTTCATGGCCCCCGTCGCCGGCCTCCTGATCGCCGCCGACGCCCTCGCGGTTCGACGCCCGCGGACGGTGCGCGAAGCGCTCGGCCTGCTCGGCCCGCTGGCGCGCGACGTCGTTGTCCCGGTGGCATTGTGGGGCGCGGCAGCGACCGCCGCCTACGTTGCCGTCTGGCCGGCGATGTGGGTCCACCCGATCGCGTCGTTGCGCGCCGTCCTCGGCGGCGCGGAGAGCTACGCCGACCAGGGACACGAGGGCGGCAACTACTTCTGGGGCCGCCCCGTCGTCGACCCCGGCCCCGCGTTCTACCCGGTGGCGTGGGCGCTGCGGACGACGCCGGTGGCGATGGTGGGGTTGGTGTTGGCAGGGTGGTTCGGCATGAAGCGCCGACACGTGAGGCCAAGTGGTGATCCGGCGGGGGCCAGCGGTCGTTCCGAGGCCCGCGCGGGGGCACGGCATGCCGTGCCCTCGCCCGCCGCCGAACGCCTCCCCGCGGTCCCATCACGCACCGCCCGCCCGGTCCTCCTCGCCCTCGTCGCCTTCGCCCTCCTCTTCGCCCTCATCATGACCGGCGGCGCCAAGAAATTCGACCGCTACCTCCTGCCCATCTTCCCCGCCCTGAACATCGTCGCCGGCTGGGGCATCGCCACCGCCCTGGTCGCCTGGGGCGAGCGCGGCATGCGCCGCAAGCAGGCGGACGATCGGGACGACACCGGCGCGTCGACGGCTTCGACGGCCTCGGAGACCTCGGCGTCGTCGTCGTCGGTGGACGCCACCATGGCCGCCATCCAAGCCGAGGGCGCCATCGCCTTCGGCGCCCTCGTCGTCGCATGGTCGCTCGCCTTCACGCTCTACGCCCACCGCCCGTACTTCCTGGACGCATATAACCCGCTCGTCGGCGGCGCGCGGGCCGGTGAGTTCGCGCTCCTCCTGGGCTGGGGCGAGGGGCTCGACCAGGCGGCGGCCTACCTGAACGCGCAGCCGTCGCCCGAGACGCTGCAGCTGGCCACGCGCTACCGCTCCGTCATCGGCCCCCAGTTCAAGGGCCTGGCGCACGGCATGGACGACATCGACCCGGCCGTGACGGACTACTTCGTGTTCTACCGCAACCAGCTCCAGCGGATCCTCGACCCCGAGCTGATCGGTCGCTACTTCGGCCCCGAAGCCCGCCCCGACCATGCCCCAACGCCCGTCGTGGCGCCCGATCTGACGATGAAGGTGGGCGATCTGATGTACGGCTGGGTCTTCGCGAACCGCAACTGGGAGCCGGCGGCCCACTTCATCGACGACCGCGCCGATCCCAAACGCGACGCGATCCTCGTCCGCGCCGGCTCCGTCTTTGCCCGCGGCTACAGCGGTCCGCTCGTCGTTGTCGAGGTCGATCCGAACGCGACGGACGAGACCGTCGACGCGCTGCTCGAGGCGTCGTTTATCACATACGAGCGCCTCTGGTGGGTCCGTTACATCGATGTCGTCCCGTACCGCGCCCTCCGCCGCGTCGACGATGCGCTGGCCGTGAACGCCTACCGCACCGCCGACAGCGTTTACGACGAGCTGCGCGTGTCGCGCTTCGACCGGGCGCCCGAAGTCCAGACTGATACCGCCGGTCCGTCGGTCGTCGAGCCACTGGCGAGCGGCGGCGCGCCGGCGGGCGTCGACCCGACGGCGGGCGTCAGCGCGACAAGCGGCGTCAGCGCGACGATGCAGATCAGCACGACGGTGGCGTTGACGGAGCCGATCGGCTATTTCGACCGCGATCCGGCGGATCCGGCTGTCGGCGTCGCCCTCGTCGGCATCGACGTGCCGGCGCGCGCGGCCGAACCCGGGCGCGGGCTGCCGATCACGCTGCGCTGGCAACGTCCGGCCGCGGTCGACGCCGACCTCGTGGGCTTCTTTCATCTCGTTCCGGCCGCCGACGTTCGCGTGATCGGCGCGCGTCGGATCGCCCAGGACGATCGGCCGCTGCTCGATGCCGCCGGTCGACCCACGTCGCAATGGCCGCTGAACGAGACCGAATTCGACCGCCGCGTCGTGTCGATCCCGGCCGGCACCGTCCCGGGGCGATACGCGCTGCTCATCGGCGTCTACGACGGCCGCACCACGCGCCGCCTCGACGCCGCGCCCCGCCCAGCCGGCGATCGGACGTCGCTGAAGGACGTGCAACGGCTGACGGACGGTGTCTTCGCCTTCCCGATCGAGGTCGGCCCCGCCACCGTCGCCTTCGACGACTCCGCCCTCGGCCTCACGCACGGCCACATCGACGCCGCGCTCACCGACGACGTTGCGCTCTGGGGCTTCGACGTCGCGCGGCCGGTCGAAGCAGGGAACGCCGCGGCGGTGACCGCCGTCTGGTCCGTCCCGACCGGCGCTTCGACCTCGACGACCGCCACGGTCGGGACCTCCGCCACGCTCCCCGCCTTCGTCCACATCCGCATCACCGACACGCTCGGCGCCAACGTCAGCGACATGACGGCGCCGATCGTCGCGCTGCCCATCGACCGATGGCAGCCCGGCGACCGCCTCCGAGCGGACCACTACGCCCCGATCTACGGCCGCGCGATGGCCGGCGAGGGATTCATCCGCTTCACGCTGCTCGACGCGGACCAGCGACCATTGCGCGGCCGAGGACCGGACGGCTGGGCGTCACTCACCGCACCCTTCACCATCGACGGCCCCCTCCGCTTCTACGACCTGCCGCCCGACGTGCCGTCCGACACCCAGCGCGACGTCACGTTCGGCGACCTCGCCAAGCTCCGCGCCGCCGAGGTCGCCATCACGCGCGTCGACACGGGTGCGCCGGTGACGGTGACGCTGTGGTGGGAGGCGCTGACGCAAGCCGATACCGAACAGCTCTTCTGGATCGGCTTCATGAATGGTGACGGCGACGTCGTCTCTGCACAGGGCTTCGCCCCTGCCGACGGCCGGCGGCGGATCACGTCGTGGATCGGCGGCGAGGTGATCCGGGATCGTCACATCCTCGTCGCCGACGTGCAGGATGCGGGTCGCTACGACATCGTCGTCCGACTGACGGCAACCGACGGGAGCGACGCGCCGGTGACCGCGACGGGCGACGGCGCGACGGGCAGCGACGGGTGGGTGAAGGTCGGAAGGGTGACGGTGCGGTGAGCGGGGCGCCTGAGGCCCTCTCCCCTCGGCCTAAGGCCCTCACCCCCCAACCCCCTCCCCCAAGTCTGGGGGAGGGGGAGGATCACGGATTGGGGGAGGAGGGACAAAAGGATCCGCCTCGAATTGTCGCGATCGCCTCCCCAGAACCCATGGTCCCTTCCTCCCGCCAAGCATCCTCCCCCTCCCCCAGACTTGGGGGAGGGGGTCGGGGGGAGAGGGCCTTAGGCCGGCGGGAGTGGGGCTTCATCCGCCCCCCCTCCCCCTCCCTCGCCTTCCTCGCCGTCTTCACCCTAGCCCTAGCCCCCCGCCTCCTCGCCCCCGCCCGCTTCGTCACCTGGGACGAGCCGACGTGGGCCGAGCGCTCGACCGCGTTCCTGCATGCGCTCGAGAGCGGCGACCTCGCCCGTACCTTCCAGCGTGAGCACCCGGGCGTCGTCACGATGTGGGCGGGCGCGGCGGCACTGGCGATGAGCGAG
Organism: Candidatus Avedoeria danica; assembly: GCA_016703025.1. Taxonomy (NCBI): domain Bacteria; kingdom Bacillati; phylum Chloroflexota; class Ardenticatenia; order Candidatus Epilineales; family Candidatus Epilineaceae; genus Candidatus Avedoeria; species Candidatus Avedoeria danica. The sequence continues at coordinate 146,143 of JADJCV010000002.1, read as the reverse complement.
CCCGCATCGTCCGCCGTCGACGATCAGGACGCGCCGCTCAACCCGATGCGCGCCGCCCTCGCCCTCCTCACCGCCCTCGCCATCGCCCTCGCCTGGTGGCTCGCCCGCCCGCTCGTCGGCCCGACGACCGCCACCACCGCCGCCGCCATTCTCGCCTTCGACCCCTACCTCCTCGCCCACAGCCGTGTCCTCCACCTCGACGCCGTCGCCGCCTTGCTCGCCCTCGTCGCCGTCCTCTGCCTGGCGCGCTGGGTCGACGTCGCGCCACCCGCGCCCTCGAAGCGCTGGCTCATCGCCACCGGCATCGCGACCGGCCTGGCCGTCGTGGAAAAGTCGCCGATGCTCGTCCTCGGCGCGTTCGTCGCGGCCGTCATCACGGTGCGAATCGTCGTCGACGTCGTGCGCGGGCGGAGTCGGACGCGTGTGGGCGACGGCCTCGTGCGGTGGCTGGACGCCGGCGTCGTCGTCGCCGTTGCGGCCGCGGTCACCTACGTCGCCGTCTGGCCGGCGATGTGGGTCGCGCCCGTCGAAACGTTCCGGCGCATGCTGGCGTACGCGGCCGAAGGCGCGGGGCAGGCGCGCGAGGCCGTGTTCTTGGCCGGGCGGGTCTCGCCCGATCCCGGGATCGGCCTCTACCTGGCCGCGATCCCGTGGCGGATGACGCCGCTGTCGCTCGTCGGCGCGCTCGTCGGCGTCGGCGTCGCGGTGCGCGAGGCGCGGCGGGGGCGGTGGACGGCGTCCGTGCTGCTGGCGTGGGCGGTCGTCTTCGTGCTGGCGATGGGCGCGGGCGCCAAGAAGTTCGAGCGCTACATGCTCCCCAGCCTGCCGGCGCTCGACGTCGTGGCCGCCGTCGGTCTCGTGGCGGTGGTGGACGCGGCGCGGCGGTGGCGGGCGGGGGTGGGGCGGCGACGTGGGGTGGTTGGCGACGTGGGCATCTTGGCTGCGCTCGTCGTCGCGCAGGCCGTGGTCGTCGTCGCCCATCACCCCTATTACCTGGCGTGGTACAACCCGCTCCTCGGCGGCGGGCCGGCGGCGGCGCGGGTGCTGCCCGTCGGGTGGGGCGAGGGCTCGGATCTCGTCGTGGACTGGTTGAACGACCAGCGCACCGGCGATGGGCTGACCGTGGCGACGGCCAGCGACACGATGATCGCGCACCGCTTCTCAGGCCGTATCGTGTCGCCCAAGAAGTGGCGGGAGGCGGACTGGCTCGTCGTCATGATCGACGATCGGCAGATCGGTGAGCCGGAGGAGATCCTGTCGGCGGTCGAGGGGCGACCGCCGACGCACGTCGTCCGGCTGAACGGAATCGACTATGCCTGGATCTGGGCGCGGCCCTGATGATCGGAGGGACGCAACGTGAACAGCGCGGTCCCGATCAGGGCAGCACCGGCGTCGCGGCGCTGCCGGCCGGCACCGTGATCATGAGCGGCGCGCTGCCGTCGTCGGCGGCGCCCGGATCGGCCGCGCCGCCCGCGGCAGGAGGATCGACCGGATGGCCGGCTGACTTCCACGAATTCAACCCATCCCACATGACGACGACGTTCTTCATCCCCTTGTCCACCCACGTTTGCGCCGCACGGACGCTTTCTTGGGCGGACGGTCAGGCACAGTAGACGATGATGTCCTTGTCCGTCGGCAGCTCACCCATGCGGGCCTCGGCCTCGGTGTACGGGATGTTCACCGCGCCCGGAATGTGCTCGTAGGTGAACTCACCGGACGCGCGCGCGTCCACGAAAAGCGCGTCGCCCTGCTCGAATCGCTGGAACGCGTCCGCGATCTCGATCCGCGGCAGGTCGGCGAAAGCCGGGTCGACGGTGGGGGCGCCGTCGATCGGCGCGACGGCGGATGTGGGAAGGGCGGCGGGGTCGGCGGGGGCGTCCACCTGGGCGGTGCTGCCCGGCGCGCCGGACCCGCGACCAACCAGGAGGCCGACGGCCAGCGCCCCGCCGAGCGCGAGGACGGCCACGACGGCATAGAACACGCGACGGTCGATCTTGAAGGTCATGCAGCGTTTCCTTGGCGGTGGGGCGGGCTTGCGAACCGGCATATTAGCACGGGCTGCCGCTTTGGCGGACCGGAACTTCCGGCGTATCGTCGCGGTAGGGTCCGTATCCGTTGTCTCTCATGGCACGTTCTTATCGATGTGCCCCGGGTTACGAATTCGTAATGGAGCTTCCGCCGCCCATGCACCGCCGCCTCACGTCGCTGTGCCGCACCGCCTGCCTCGCCGCCGCCGTCCTCACGGCCGCGGCGTTCGTCGGCGCGTCGGCGGTGTCCGCGCAGGGCGCCCGTCCCTCGTTTACGGACCGCGGCATCCTGCCGCCCGGGCCGATGGGCGGTGTGCCGGTGGGCGGCAAGAGCTTGGCCGTTGCGCTCGGAGACCTCGACGGCGACGGCGACCGGGACGCCGTCATCGCCCGGATTGCGGACTGCCCGCGCTGCAAGGGCTTCAGCCAGGTCTGGCTGAACGACGGCAAGGGCTTCTTCACGGACACCGGCCAGCGCCTGGCGGTGGGCAATGCCTGGGACGTTGCGCTCGGCGACCTCGACGCGGACGGCGACCTCGACGCCTTCTTCAGCATGGGCGGCTTCGACGAGCTGATCCCGGCCTTCGCCGTCGACGGCGACCCCGACCGCTTCGGCGCCGGCGACGAGGTCTGGCTGAACGACGGCCGCGCCCGCTTCGCCGACAGCGGCCAGCGCCTCGGCCACGCGGACGGCCGCGGCGTCGCGCTCGGCGACCTCGACGGCGACGGCGACCTCGACGCGTACGTCGCCAACAACCACGAGACCGGACCCGAGGACCTCGGCGTCGTCGTACGCGACGTGCCCGACATCGACCACCCGTTGCGCGTGAACCGCGGCCAGGCGGACAACGTCTGGGTGAACGTGGGCGGCGGGCGGTTCGCCGACTCCGGTCTCCGGATCGGCGAGCGGCGCGGCAACGCCGTGGCGCTGGGCGATCTCGACGGCGACGGCGACCTGGACGCCTTCACCGCCGAGACCGGCTTGGACAAGCTCTGGCTGAACGACACGCCGCCGCCCGGCCCCGGCCCCGCCGGCCTGCTGTCCGCCCGCCCGATCCAGCTGCGCGACAGCACGCTGCGGATTGGCGAGCGGCACGCGAACGGCGACGGGCCGCACACCGTCGACATCGCGCTCGGCGACCTCGACGGCGACGGCGACCTCGACGTGTTCGAGGCGAACGCCGGCGCCAGCCCGGGCGAGAACCGCGACAAGGTCTGGATCAACGTCAGCGAGCCGGACAACCCGGCGCGTCCGACGCCCGACCTGACGTATTGGCCGCGACAGTCCGGCACCATCGCCTTCCGAGACAGCGGCATCGTCTTCCCTGCCCTCTACAGCTTCGGCGTTCGGTTCGCCGACGTCGACGGCGACCGGGACTTGGACGCCGTCGTCGCCGAATCGGGCGTCTGCGGCGCGCCGAACGTCGTCTACCTGAACGAGAGCCCGGGGAAGGACGTCGTCGTCCTGGTCGATAGCGGGATGCGGCTCGGCAACGCGAACACCTGGGGGCTGGCGGTCGCCGACGTGAACGGCGACGCGATCCCCGACCTCTTCGCCGCCAACTACGGCGCCCCGCCCGACGGCTTCTGCCGCTTCGACGAGGGCGAGGCCGACGAGATCTGGCTGAACGTCAGCGCCACCGTCCGCACCTCGAGCAATCCCTCGCCCGACCTGTTCGAGGACACCGGCCAATCGATCGGCGGCCGGCGGATGGGCGGCGGCAACAGCGAGGGCGTCGCGCTCGGCGACCTCGACGGCGACGGCGACAGCGATGCCGTCGTCGCGAACATCGAGAGCGAGCGGGGCGGGCCGAACGCAGGGGCGGACCTGCAGGTGCTGACGAACGATGGGCGCGGCAACCTCGCGATCGCACAGATCGCCGGGCGCTTCAATGCCAAGGACGTCGTGCTCGGCGACGTGGACGGCGACCGCGACCTCGACGCCGTCGTCGTGAACACCGGCCGGACGGGCGCGGCCGACGCCGTGCTCCTCAACGACGGCCGGGGCACGCTGCGCGACGGCGGCCAGCGGATCGGCAACGACCGCGGCAACGCGGCGGCGCTGGGCGACCTGGACGGCGACGGCGACCTCGACATCTGGTTCGCGAACACCGGCCCCGACACCGTCTGGCGGAACGACGGCCGCGGCACGTTCAGCGACAGCGGCCAGCGGATCGGCGTCGGCACGTCGCCCGACTTCCCGGGCGACCGCGACCGCGCGCCGTTCACGACGGACGTCGCCCTCGGCGACCTCGACGGCGACGGCGACCTCGACGCATTCCTCGCGAACGCCGGCGTCGCCCGAGAAGAGGACAAGGAGTCCGTCTGGCTGAACGACGGCCGCGGCCGCTTCACGGAGCGCCAGCGCTTCGGCGGTGACTTCAGCTTCGGCGTGGCGCTCGGCGACCTCGACGAGGACGGCGACCTTGACGCGTACGTCGCCAACGCCAACCTGCGCGGCGCGGCCGACGCGGTCTACATGAACAACGGCGACGGGACGTTCGACCCCGCCGCCCTTCGTCTCGGCCAGACGAACTCGACCGGCGTCGCCCTGGCCGACTTCGACGGCGACTGCGACCTCGACGCCGTCGTGAGCACGCTCCGCTGGCTGCCCAACCCCGCCCTCGGCCTCGACGCCTGCCCGAGCGAGCGGGGCGATCTGGTCTGGCTCAACGCGACACGGCGCGACGCCTTCCGCCGCCCGCTCGGTCCCGTCGCGTTCGACCCGGCCCCCGTCCGCCTCCTCGCCCCACCGGCGGGCAACCACGACGGCCTGGCGATCGCCGCCGCCGATCTGAACGGCGACCGCTGCCCGGACATCGTCGTCGCCAACGCCGGCGCGTGCGGCGAGCCGGAGAACGTCTTCCTCAACGACTGCATCAACGGCCCGTGCCAGACCGCGACGGCGACGCCGACGAACACCGCCACACCGACGAAGACGGCCACTTCGACCCCGACCGCGACGCCAACGAACACGGCCACGGCCACGAACACCGCCACGAACACGCCGACCGCGACCCCGACGAACACGTCGACCGCCACGCCGACCCAAACGCCGACGGCGACGAACACGTCGACCGCCACGCCCACCCACACCGCCACGTCGACCCCGACCGCGACGAACACGGCCACATCCACGAACACCCCAACGAGCACGCCGACGCCCACGCACACGGCGACGCCCAGCATGACGCCGACGGCGACGAACTCGTCGACGCCCACACACACGGCGACGGCCACGCGCACGGCCACATCGACGCCCACCGCGACGATCACGCCAACCGCCACATCGACGTCGACGCCGACGCGCACGTCGACGCCCACCCGCACACCCACCGCCACGCCCACGGCCACGCCCACGCACACGCCGACCGCGACCCCGACGCACACCCCGACCGCGACGCCCACCCGGACGCCCACCGCCACCGCGACGCACACGCCCAGCGCGACGCCGACCGGCATGGCCGCGCCGTGCGTTTGCCTCGTCATCTACCAGGACTGGCGCGTCACCGACTGCGAGCGCCCGCCGATCCTGGCCACGGCCCAGGCCCAGCTGGCGGCCGTCTTCCAGGACGCCGACGCCGACCCGCCCGGCTTCTACGGCCTGAACGACCTCTCCAACCCGAACGTCCCCGGCAGCCCGAGGTACCCGACGCCCGGTTACGACGACCTGCCGAACCCGCGCCGCGTTTGTCTGGACCTGACGAACCGCGGCATCCGCTACAACAAGCTGTTCAACCCGCCCGTCTGGCGCGCCGGCTGCCTCGTCGGCCCGAACGTCACCCCGCCGCCGGACCCGGTGGCCACGTGCCCGCCGCCGCGGTCGTATCGGCCGTAACGCGCCTCACTTCAACGGGTAGATGGAGATGGCGGGTCCCGGGCGATCGATGCGCCAAAGGTCCATGCACGGACCGTACACCTGATCGAACACGAACGGCGGCGCCGCAACGCCCTCGGCGAACGGCCGGAACATCGCGATCGGCTCCATGCGCCCCTCGACATCCGCATACCACGCCCGCGCCGCCGCATCGTCCTCGCGGTCGAGCAGCCGTCGCTCCGTACTGAACGAGCTCGTCACCAGCCATGCGTCGCGCCGCCCGCCGTCCGTGGCGTCGGCGATCCAGTCATCGAGCGGCCGCTCCGGCAATTCGAGCGTCCCGACGGACTCGACCTCGTACCCCAGCCCGTCCAGCTCCGGCCCCCCGGACTGCAGCACGATCGTCGCCCCCGCCGGCACGTGCTCCACGATCCACGCCCGCGCCAACGCCCGCGTGTCCGTCCGCCCAAGCAACACGTCGTGCCGCACCGCGGCCACGAGCGACGGCGCCCCAACCGCCACCCCTGCCATCGCCACCACCCCCCACGCGTAGGGGCGACGCATGCGTCGCCCGAACCCCGCCCACCCCCCACCGCCCTCGTCTCCCCCATCCCCCGCCCCGCCTCCCCGATCCGTCCCATCCCCCGATCGCCCTTCCCGCCCCCGCCCCAACCACCGCCCCACTACCCCACTCACCCCCACGACCGCATCCGCCGCGCACACGCACAACAACGGCACCGCCGGCAGCATGAACCGCGCGAACATGTTCAACTGGCTCCCCAAATACCCCCACAGCACGATCGGCAGCACGACGACGATCACGTCGTCCGCCCGCCGTCGCCCCAACGCACGTCCGATGCCGACGATCGCCGCGCCGAGCATCGGCCAGCCGAGGCCCCAACCGAGCGACTTCAGGTAGAAGACCCACCCCGGCGCCGGATCGATCTGCAACCCCTTGAACCCCTCCCGCCCCCGCGTCGCCAGGAGCACGACGTCGGCGCGGAACGCGGGCCACTCGAGGACGGCGTACGGCACGGCGGCCAGGAAGACGACGACGAGCGCGAGTGCGGCGGCGGCGACGGGTGGGGAGGCGATCCGGCGCAGACGATGCAGGCCAACGTCGATCCGACCTTCCCGTTCGTTGCGCGTGTCGCCGGAGCCCGCGCCGATCTCGCCCGCCGCCAGCCACGCGATCCCGAGCGGCAGCACCGCCACGAGCGCCGTGTACTTCGTCGCCGCCGCCAGCCCGACGACCACCCCGCCGAGGACGAGGTCGCGACCGCGAGCGCGTGCCGTGATCCCAGCGCGGACGCGCAGGGCGATCGCGACGGCCAACGTCGTCCACAGCGCCGCCGGGACGTCGTTCACGGCATAGTGGCTGTCGCGGGCATGCATGAAGGCCACGGCCAGGAACGCGGCTGCCAGCAACCCGGTCGTCCGATCACGCAGCCGCCGGCCGACGGCGGCAACGACGAGGCACGTGCCGGCGCCGAGGACACCGACGAGGCCGCGCGCGATCACGTGCGCGGTCGTCGGATCGACCGCGACCGCGGCCTGCCACGCGGCGACGCTCGGCCACGCGCCTGCCGCTCGGCCGATGGCGTACCACACGGCATAGACGAGCGCCAGGACGTACTTCAGGAGCGTCGGGTTGTTGAACCGGTCAGGGTTGAGGTCGCCGCCCAGCACCGCCACGGCGGCGTCGACGTACTGGTGCTCGTCGGGGTGGTACGTCGCCGGCAGGCCGAAGCGGTTGCCCCACCAGCGCAGCGCGAGGGCGAGGACGAAGATCGCGCCGAGCAAAAGGGCCGCCCGGCTGTTGCGCCGGGACATCACATCCGTCACACCGCCCCCGCGTCGTCGGCCCCGGGCGGCTCGACCGATTCGGCCGCAACATCCGTCCCAACATCCGTCCCATCGGCCGCCACGACGGCCGCCACGTGGTCGCCGCGCAGCAGGTACAGCACTCCGCCGACGGCCGAGACCAGCAGGTTCACCGCCTGGAACAGGATCGAGACCGCCAGCGCCTGGTCCGCGACCACAGGCGGCGTCAATGCGCCCATGACCACCTGATAGCCCATCTCCCGAACGCCCCACCCGCCGATCGACGGCAGCATGGCCGACAGCGCCACGATCGGCACGACCGCCGTCCACGTGGCCACGGACACGCTGTCGATACCCACGGCTCGTCCGAGCACGGCGTTCGTGCCGACGAGGAGCACGGAGAAGACGACGCCCCAGCCGAGCGCCACCGCCAAGGCTCGCACACCGTACTCGGCGAACGAGCCGACGAAGCGCGCGACGACCGGGCGGTGCACGAGCCAGCCGACAAGCGGCAGCCGCTCGGCGAGCGACCACCACAGGTCGGCGCGCATGAGCAGGCCGAGTCCGACCACGCCCGCCACCCCGATGCAGGCCAGGAAGACGGCCATCGACGTCGTCACGCCGGGCGTGAACGGCAGCGCCACAAGGCCGAACGCCAGGAGGGGCAGCAGGCCGACGGCCCGATCGACGAGGACGGTCGAGACGGCGCGCGCACCCCCCAGCCCGTGCGGCCGGGCATCGCGCGCCAGGAGCGCCGCCTTCACGGCATCGCCACCCACGCCGGTCGGCAGGATCTGGTTGAAGAACGTGCCGACCATGAACAGCTCGGACGCCCGGCTGAGCGTGATCGGGTAGCCGAGCGGCCGCACCAGCGCCTGCCAGCGCCAGCCGCGGACGATCGTCCCGATGCCGGCGTACATGACGGCGGCGGCGACAAGCAGCCACGGATGGTCCGCCGACCGCCGCAGGTTCTCGACGACGTTGCCCACGACGTCTTTGCCGCCCTGCTTGTAGATCAGCGCGAACAGCCCGACGCTGACGGCAACCCGGAACGCAATGCGCAGCGCCTTACGGGTGCGCGAGGGTCGTGGCCGGGCGGTTGGCTGGGGCATCGGCGGAGATTGTACCCAACACCGCCCAGACACCGCCCAGCCGCGCGCCGTCCGCCCGGGCGGACGGCCTCTCGCTCTTCGCCGCCCTCGGCCCGCCGCCGCCGACCCTCCGCTACGGCCCCTCGACGGTCACCGCCCCGATGACCCGTCCCGCCCCCGCCTCGACTGCCCGCCCGGTCGTCGGATCGACGGCGTTCACCGCCACATCGTACGCCCCTGGCTGCACCGCCTCGCCAACCGTGAAGTCATGGCTCACGACGGTGATGTCGGCCTCGAGCCACGTCGCTACCGGGGCGAGGCGGTTCGCCGGCGGGTCGTCGAAGTCGGCGGCGATGCGGCCTGCGCCGTCGACGAGCCGGAACGCGATCCGATAGTCCGGCGCCCCGTCGCGCCCGACCTTCCACGCCGCGCGCACCCGCCCCGCCCGCCCGGCCCGCAGCGGCAGCGGAGCGATGCTCCACCCCACGAGCTCGAGTCCGCCGAGCGTCTCGGGCACGACGACGGGCGGGTAGTCGCCGCCGTCCAGCGATGGGAGGTGCTCCCAGGCGCCGACGGCCCATGCACCCTCGCCCGCGCCGACGATACGGGCGTCGACCGCGCGGCCGTTCGCGTCGAGCCAGGCGCGCACCGGGTCATCGGCGGGCACGGCCGGCGGCATCCCGCCGCTCGTGGGCAGCGCGGACGCCGCGGTCGTCACCGGCCACGCCACCCAGACGCGCGGCGCGGCGAGCGCGGCGGCCAGCCGGTTCGCGGCGGCCGCGGCCGTGCTCGGCAGCGCGTCGACGACGGCGAAGCGCGGGCCGCCGCGCACGGCGGCCGCGGCATCCGCCACGGCCTGCGCGCCGGCACGGCCCTCCGAACCGCGGGCCGAGCGCTCCACGAGGATCAGCGCATCGCCGTCGAGGGCACGTGCGACGACGAAGTCGACGAGCGGCTGCCACGGCGCGGACGGCGTCGGCGTCGGCGCAGCGGGCGGGGCGAGGGCACGCTCCGGCGCGGGCGTCGCGCGCGGGGCCAGCACGAGCGCGGCGAACAGCGCGGCCGCGGCGGCGATCCCGAGGGCGGCGGCAGCGCTCGGCCGCACGCGCGGCGTCGGATCCTCGCGCACGATGCTCATGCCCCGTTCCCGTCCGTGCCCCGACGCATCGGCTTCCAGCGTTCGATGATGTCGTGGTAGCACCGGAGGTGCTCGGCGGCGATCGCATCCCAACCGAAGTGGCCGGCGACGGCCCGCGCACCCCTCGCCGAGGCGCGCGGCCAGCACCGGATCGTCGAGGATGCTGCGGACGGCGGCGACGAGCGCCTCGGTGTCGCCGGGCCGGACGAGGCGCGCCGACACGCCGTCGACGAGCGGGGGGAGGGACCCCGTGGGGCGCGGCTTCCCGGCGTCGGCGACGTCGTCCATGCCGCGCGCGGTCTCGCCGGCGCCATCGCCGACGCCATCGCCGACGCTGTCCTTCGGCCGCGTCGTCACCGTCGGCACGCCGTGCGTCAGGGCCGCCAGCAGGCTGCCGCGGCGATAGGACGCCCCGTCGGCGTAGGGCAGCACGGCGACGTCGGCGGCGTGGAGCCACGCCGAGACGTGCGTCGGTGAGACGTGGCCCGTCCAGACGACGGCGTCGGTGAGGCCGCGGGCGGTCACGTCGGCCTCGAAGCGCGCCAGATAGGCGGCGTTCGTCGGGTCGCTCGCGCCGGTCTTGCCGCCGATCATGACGAGCCGGACATCGCGCCTGCCGCCGCGCAGCGCCTCGACGACGTCGATGAGGTCGCGCCCGCCCTTGCTGGCGTTCAGGAAGCCGAAGTAGACCAGGACCGCAGTGCCGTCGGCAATGCCGTTTGCCTGGCGGAACGTGGCGCGATCGTAGTCCGGCGGCGGGGCGTCCGGGATGTTGCTGCCGATCGGCACGAGCGCCAGCTCCCAGGCGCGGCCCCACTCGGCCAGCACCGCGTGGTCGGCGGCGTTCGTCGCGACGGTGAGGTGGCTGAAGCGGGCCGGCAGCAGGTTCACGAAGCGGCGGAGTCGGCCGGCCTTCGGGAAGAGGTAGGGCACGTTCAGATCGTGGTAGGTCACCGCCGTCTTGACGGTCGTGAACTGCCGCAACCAGCGCGGCACGGTGTTGATCGCCGGGTGCATCCCGAACGCGGCCGTCTGGTACTGGATGTGGACGATGTCGGGCGCGAGCGTTCGAACGGCCCGGTGCAACTGCATGAGCACCGGCCAGCGCCAGCTGGGCACGACGCCGTGTACGGCCACGCCTCCGGCGGAGGACAGCCGGGCGGGCGGCGCGCCGGTCGGTTCCGTGCGGCGGGTCGTGAGGACGTCGACGAACACGCCTTGCGCCGCGAGGGCGTCGGCCAGGCAGCGGGTGTAATCGGCGACACCGCCCTCGTCGGGGGGGTACTCACCGGTGACGAGGCAGACGCGGGTCATACGCGGGTCCTGGCGATGCTCAAATCGACCGGATCACCGCCCAATAGGCCCGCACCCGCCCCGCCCGCAGCGGCCGCTTGTGCCCGATCATCCACTTCAGCGCCTCCAGCAGCAGCTCGACGGCAAACTCGAAGCGCACGCCGAGGCGCACGAGCGCGGCCGCGGTCCGGCCATTGTGCTTGGCGCAGTATCGTAGCCGCGAGCGCTGGAAGTGCACGTGGCGCGCGGCGACGACTTGGTCGCTCGACCGTCCCTCGTGGTGGACGATCTCGGCTTCCGGCTCGTAGCGGATGCGCCAGCCGGCATCGCGCAGGCGACGGCAGAGATCGGCCTCCTCGGAATACAGGAAGAAGCCCTCGTCGAAACCGCCGGCGGCGCGGAGCGCCTCTGTCCGGAACATGAGCGCCGCGCCGTTGAGCCACTCGACGTCTTGGGCGCCGTCACCCGCCACGTCGGCCATGTGGTAGCGGCGGGCCACCGGGTTGTTCGGCCAGTGCCAGGCCAGCGGCGTGCTCTCGCACAGCAGCGTGAGGGGCGTCGGGTCGCGGAAGCGGCTCGGCTGGACGCGGCCGTCCGGGTAGCGCAGGCGCGGGCCGACGGCGGCCAGGGCGGGATCGGCGGCGAGGGCGTCGACGAGGAGGGCAAGGGCGTCGGGGGCAACCTCGGTGTCGGGGTTGAGGATCATCGTATAGGACGCAACACCGTCCGTGTAGGGGCGGCCCTTGTGGCCGCCCTCCGCCGACAACCCCGTCCCCCCACGCTCCGCCGCCAACACCCCCATTGCCCGAAACGCCTGATTGTTCGCCGCCGGGAAGCCGCGGTTGTCGGCGTTGGCGATCACGCGCACGTTCGGGAACGCCTCCCGCACGGCTTCGACCGTCCCGTCGCCCGAGGCGTTGTCGACGAGGACGACATCGACCGTGACTTCGTGGCTGCCGAACACGCTCGAGAGGCAGCGCAGGACGAGGTCGCGGACGTTCCAGCTGACGATCGCGACGGAGAGCCGGACGGAAAGGCGGTTGGAGAGGCGGTTGGAGAAGCGGTCGGAGAGGCGGTCGGAGAGGCGGTCGGAGAGGCGGTTGGAGAGGCGGTTGGCAGAGAACGCGGCCGCTTCGTCGGCCGCGCGAGGCGTCGTTGCGGGCACGCCGGGCGGCTCAGGCACGCCGGGCGTCGCTCCGCCGACGACCGCGACCACCGCCGTTCACACGTCGCGCGCGACGGCGTACGACGCCACGGCGGCCAGATCGTCCCGCGCCGCGCCCGCCGGCAGCGCACCCAGGTGGGCGACGGCCTGCGCGACGGCGTCGCGGGCGGCGTCGTGGGCGCCGGTGATGGCGGCGCGGTCGGCACGCACGGCGTCGACGAGGGCGGCGACGGCGGCGGCGTCCGGTTCATCGCCGCCGGGGGCCGTCAGCCACGGAGCGGCGGTTGGATGGGTCGCCAGGTGCAGCATCGTCGGCAGCGTCACCTGGCCGGACCGCAGGTCGCCGCCGACCGGCTTGCCGAGCCGATCGGGGTCGCCGGTGAAGTCCAGGATGTCGTCCATGATCTGAAACGCCGTGCCGACGTGGCGGCCGTACGCAGCCAGTCCGGCCACCTCGGGTTCGGTCAGCGCGGCCAGCATGGCCGTCGCCTCCGTCGCCGCCTCGAACAGCGACGCCGTCTTGCCGTAGATCCGCGCGGTGTACTCGCCCTCCGTCGGAACGCCGCGCCGGCCGAAGAGCTGGCGCAGCTCGCCGGCCGTGATCGTCTGCAGCGTGCGGGCGAAGATGTGCTGCACGCCGATGTCGTTCGTGTCGGCGGCGAAACGAGCGGCGCGGGCGAAGAGCCAGTCGCCGGCCAGGACGGTGGCGCCGGGGCTCCAGCGGACGTTCAGCGCCGGCAGGCCGCGCCGCAGCAGCGCGCCGTCGACGAGGTCGTCGTGGACGAGCGTGGCGGTGTGGAGCGTCTCGACGGCCGCCGCGAGGCTCGTGACCGCGTCGTCGTCCGCGTGCCCGAGGCGCGCCACCAGGAAGACGAGCGCCGGCCGCAGCCGCTTGCCGCCGCCGGCGAACACGTAGCGCAGCAGCTCGGCCACGAGCGGGTACTCGATCCCGCTGTCGTCGCTGAGCACCGCCTCCAGCCGCGTCAGGTCCCCCCGCACGCCCGCCAGCGGGTCACCCGCCGCCATGCCGGCGTTCGACACGACGTCCGGCAGGCCGCGCTCCATCCGCACGGCCGCGTCGCCGCTCACGGCGCCCGCCTCCGGTCGCCCAGCCCGATCGCCCCTCTCATATCGCCCCCCACCCAAACAGCCGCGCCGCGTTCGCCGACGTCGCCCGCGCGACGGTGGCGACGTCCTCGCCGCGCAGCGCCGCCACGTGCTCGGCGATCAGCCGGACGTACGCCGGCTCGTTGCGCCGCCCGCGGTGCGGGTGCGGCGCCAGGTACGGCGCGTCCGTCTCCAGGACGAGTGCCTCGAGCGGCAGCTCGCGCGCCACGGCGTGCGTCTGCGCGTTGCTCTTGAACGTGACGATCCCGGACAGCGAGATCAGGAAGCCGAGCGCGACGTACCGCATCGCCAAGTCGACATCGCCGGAAAAACAATGCAGCACGCCGAGCGGCCTCACGCCCCCCATCGCATCCCCCACCCCATGCCCCCCCCACGGATCCCCCCCCGCCCACGCGCTCAACACCCCAACCGTATCCGCATCCGCATCCCGACTGTGGATCACCACCGGCATCCCAACCCGCGCCGCCAGCCCGAGCTGCGCCTCGAACGCGGCGCGCTGCACCTCGTGCGACGTCCGGTTCCAGTAGTAGTCCAGGCCGATCTCGCCGATCGCCACGACCCGCGGCGCGCACGCCAGCGACTCGACCGCCGCCAGCATCGCCTCCGTCATCACGCTCCCGTCGATCGGCAGGTCGTTCGGGTCGATGCCGACCGTCGCCCAGATCTCGTGGTGGTGCCGCGCCAGCCGGACGGCGCGGGCGCTCGATTCCAGGTCGGTGCCGATCGTCACGAGCCGCGTCACGCCTGCCCGGCGCGCGCGGCCGAGGATGGCCGTCGTCGGGTCGTCGGCAAAGGCGTCGGCGTCCAGGTGGCAGTGCGTGTCGACGAGGGCAAGGTCGACGGCATCGGACGGCGACCACGCGGTGTCGTCATCCTTCTGCGACGCGCGTCCGCGGTCCACGGACGGCGTCCGGAGGCGCGTCGCGGCGTCGGGGCCGAGGTACAGCCCTCTGTCGAACCCTCCGTCGGACGTCGAGCGGCCGCCCTGCGTCATCCGACCGCCCTGCCCGTGCGGTCCAGGCCGGCCAGCGCCAGGCCGGCGTCCAGCAGCGCCGCCACGCGGTCGCCGTGCGTCGTCTCGACGTACACCCGCATGAGCGGCTCGGTGCCGGAGAACCGGATGAGGAGCCAGCCGTCGTCGGGGAACCAGAACTTGTGCCCGTCCTGCCGGTCGATCCGCGCCACGGGAACGTCGGCCAACGCCGTCGGGGCCGCGGCGGACAGTCGGCCTTGGACGGCCGCGCGCTGCGCCCCGTCGAACACGACGTCCACGCGGTCGTAGAACCACGTCGCGCCGACGGCGTCGTAGAGCGTGGCGACGAGCTCGGACGGGGTCTTGCCGGTCTCGATCATCGCCTCCAAAAGCGCGAGGGCGACGAGCAGGCCGTCGCGCTCGGGCAGGCCGCGGAACGCGAAGCCGCCCGACTCCTCGCCGCCGATCATCGCGTCCGTGGCCAGCATCTTCGGCCCGACGTACTTGAAGCCGACGCCGGTCTCGTGGACCGGCACGCCGTACTTCCGGCCCAGCACGTCGAGCATGGACGTCGTCGAGAGCGTCCGGACGATCGCGCCGCGCTCGCCCTTGATCTCGAGCAGCCACCACGCCAGCAGCCCGAAGACCTGGAGCTGGTTGACGAACGCGCCGTGCTCGTCGATCACGCCGATCCGGTCCGCGTCGCCGTCGTTCGCGATCCCGATGTCGGCGCCGGTGGCGCGGACGTGGCGGGCCAGGGCGTCCGTGTTCGGCGGGATCGGCTCGGGTCGGCCCATCTCCGGGAAGAGCGGGTTCGGCGTGCCGTGGATCGTCAGCAGCTCGGTCCGCGCACCCGGCCCGAGGAGCCAGCGCAGCCAGCCGAGCCCGGCGCCCCACATCGGGTCGTACGCCACGCGCAGGCCGGCGTCGGCGATTCGCTGCGCAGGTCGACGCGGGCCGCGGCGTGCTCGCGGTAGCGCGGCGCGGGGTCGAAGATGCGGATGCGGCCGTCGGCGACGGCGTCTGCGAACGGAACGCGCGAGACGTCGACGCCCGGCGGCGGGATCTCGGCCTCGAGGAGGGCGAGGGCGTCGGGCGACAGGGCCGCGCCGTCCGCGTCGCGGACCTTGAAGCCCAGATCGTGGGCCGGGTTGTGGCTGGCCGTCAGGTTGATCGCCCCGGCCGCGGCCTGCGCGCCGACGCTGAAGCTGATGACGGGCGTCGGTGTCGCATCGGCCGTCAGCCAGACCGGCACGCCGTGCGCCGCCACGGTCTCGGCCGCGGCGATCGCAAAGTCGCGCGCGCCGAAGCGGCGGTCGTGGCCGATGACGATGCCGCGGGCCGCGCCGTCCGCGTTGGCGGCGTAGTAGCGCGCGGCGGCGGCGCTGACGCGGCGGACGTTGGCGAACGTGTAGCCCTCGCCGATCCGGGCGCGCCAGCCGTCCGTGCCGAAGACGATCCGGTCGCTCACGCCGTCACCGCCGCGTTCGCCGCCTTGACGGCAGCCATGTCGGCATCGACCATGCCCGTCACGAGATCCTGGAACGAGACCGTCGGCGCCCAGCCGAGCTTGGCCTTGGCCTTCGACGCATCCCCGATGAGCAGCTCGACCTCGGCCGGGCGCATGAACGCCGGATCCTGGCGGACGCACTGCCGCCAGTCCAGGCCGGCATGGCTGAACGCGATCTCGCAGAACTCCTGAACGGCGTGCGTCTCGCCCGTGGCGATGACGAAGTCGTCGGGTGCGTCCTGTTGGAGCATGAGCCACATCGCCCGGACGTAATCCGGCGCCCAGCCCCAGTCGCGCCGCGCGTCGAGGTTGCCGAGGACGATGTGGTCCTGCAGCCCGTGCTTGATCCGCGCCACGCCGTTCGTGATCTTGCGCGTGACGAATTCGAGGCCGCGCCGCGGACCCTCGTGGTTGAACAGGATGCCGCTGGCGGCGAACAGGTCGTAGCTCTCGCGATAGTTGACGGTGATCCAATGGCCGTAGACCTTGGCCACGCCGTACGGGCTGCGCGGGTAGAACGGCGTCTCCTCGCGCTGCGGCACCTCCTGAACCTTGCCGAACATCTCGCTCGACGACGCCTGGTAGAACCGGATCGACGGGTCGACGATCCGGATCGCATCGAGCAGCCGCGTCACCCCGAGCGCCGTGACCTCGCCGGTCAGCACCGGCTGGTCCCACGACGTCTTCACGAAGCTCTGCGCCGCCAGGTTGTAGACCTCGGCCGGCCGGTGCTCCTGCAGGACCCGGACGAGCGAGTACTGGTCGAGCAGATCGCCCGGCACGAGCGTCAGCCGGTCCTGGATATGGGCGATCCGCTCGAAGTTGACGGTGCTCGTGCGGCGCACCATGCCCACGACGTTGTACCCGAGGTCGAGCAGAAGCTCGGCCAGGTGGGAGCCGTCTTGGCCGGTGATGCCGGTGATCAGCGCTGTGCGGGACATCGTCCCCTCCATCGGTTCGGCGGCCGGGCCGCTGCTGAAGGCGCGATGATCGCGCCTGGAATCAGGTCGATCTCGGCCCGTAGGATCCGTCTTCGTCAAGCTGTCGTCGGCGGCACCGCACCCGCCGCGATGCGCGCCCGCCAGTCGGCCAGAATGTCGTCGAGCGTCGTCTCGAACGGAATGGACGGTGCCCATCCGATTTGGTCGTGGGCCCGCCGCGCGTCGCACCGCGTCTCGGGCACATCGGACGGCCGCAGGCGCGCCGGATCCACTTCGACGTTCACGGCCACGCGGGCCCGCGCGACGAAGTGATCGACGATCTCATGCACCGCACGGCTGCGCCCGCTGCCCAGGTTATACACCACACCGGCCGGCCCACGCTCCGCCGCCAGCCGATAGCCCCGAACGATGTCGCGCACGTCACTGAAGTCACGGCGCGCCGACAGATCGCCCACCTTGAGCGGACCGCCCGAAACGCCCGCCTCGATCTCCGCCACCTGACGCGCAAACGACGCCGCCACGAACCGATCGTCCTGCCCCGGTCCGATGTGCGTGAACGGCCGCAGCCGAACGACGTCGACCGCACCCGCCTCCGGCCAGCGCGCGGCGAACTCCCCGGCCATCAGGTCCTGCGCCGCCTTGCTCGTGGCGTACGGGTTGCGCGGCGCGAGCGGCGCCGACTCGGCGGTGCCGGGGCCATCGACGCTCGCCGCACCATACACCTCGTTCGTGCTGGCGACGACGATCCGCGGCCCCAGGCCGCTCGGCCCGCCCGGCGCCGGCCGCGTCCGCTGCTCGCGCGCCGCCTGCAGTATGTTCAGCTGCATCCGGACGTTCGTCTCGAACGTGCCCCACGGGTCGCGCCAGCTGTCGGGCACGAAGCTCTGCGCCGCCAGATGGAAGACGATGTCGGGCCGGAGCGCTTCGAACAGCTCGGCGACGGCCGCCGGATCCCGCAGGTCGACCGCCACGGGCTCGACGGGCTGATCGACCGGCGGCGGCGCCGCATCGGCCCGCCACGTCGTGCCCCACAGCCGCCACGGCGTCATTGCCGCCAGCTCCGCGGCGAGGTGGCGGCCGACGAAGCCGCCGTATCCGGTGATGAGGACGCGCACGCTTCCGTTCCGCCTGCTCTCCGGCCGTTCGTCCCGGCCACCCGCCCACGCGATCCCATGACTCGGTCCGCGTCGCGGTGCTGCGTCGATCACGGCCGAAGGCCGAAGGTCCATTTTAGGAGCGCGGCACCTCGACACGCAAGGCCGTTGTAGGGGCGACGCATGCGTCGCCCATGACGTGCGGCCCATCGTCGCCGTCTGCCCAAGCCAAATGCCCCCATCCCGCAACCAGATCGCCACCGCCATCACCACCGCCATCGCCACCGCGACTTCCCGGCCC
Source organism: Candidatus Avedoeria danica (assembly GCA_016703025.1). Lineage (NCBI taxonomy): Bacteria > Bacillati > Chloroflexota > Ardenticatenia > Candidatus Epilineales > Candidatus Epilineaceae > Candidatus Avedoeria > Candidatus Avedoeria danica. The sequence goes on along the minus strand of JADJCV010000002.1, from coordinate 127,841 downwards.
GAGCGCCCCCGCGACGGCCTACGGCCCGGTGCCACCGCCCGGCCAGTACCGCCCCGCGCAAGGCAGCGCCACAGCGATCGCGCGATAGACGTCCGCGAGTTGTTCCGCATCGGGCGCCAGGAACACGTGCGCCGGCGACGACGCCATCGCCCGCAGCGCCTCGAGGTCGAGGTCCGCGCCGACGCCCACCGTGTACACCGTGATCCCGGCCGCCTTCGCCGCCGCCGCGTTCGCCACGGCCACGTCCGCGGGCACGGGGTTCGCGCGGCCGTCCGTCAGCACGACCATGACGGGCGTGTGCGACGGGCGGTGGCGGGCGCTGCCGAACTCGTCGGCGGCGGCCTGCACGCCGAGGTCGATCCGCGTCTGCTGCGCCACGGCGATGCGCATCAGCGCACCGTCGAGATCCGCGCGCACGCTCGTGAGCGTCTGGAGCGTCGTGACGTCCGCGTTGAACGCGATGAGCGCGGCCTGGTCGCCCTTGTCCAGCCGCAGCTGGTCCAGCAGGATGCGGGCGGCTTCCGTTGCGGCCTCGAGCTTCGTCCGGCCGGCGGCGGTGGGCTCGAGCATGGACGTGCTGGCGTCCAGGACGAGGGCGATGTCGAGGCGTTGCTCGTCGGGGCGGCAGCGTTCGCGGAGGGCGAGGGGGAGGTAGAGGGGGCGGGGGGGTGGGGAGGCGGTGGGCGTGGGGGACGGTGGGGGGAGGATGGTGGCGGTCGGGGAAGGGATCGAGGTGGGCGGGTTGGAGGGAGACGCGGTGGGGACAGCGGTGTTCGTCGCTGGTGACGTCGCGGTAGGGCTTGGCGTGGGGGACGGCGTGGAGGTGGGGGGGCGGAGGCGGTTGGAGGTCAGGATGTCGTTGGCAAGGTTGCGATTCCCGTCGGAAAGTGGGCACGCCGTCAAGAAGCGCTCGGCCGTCAACAGACCCCCTTCCTCCGTAACACTGAGCACCTGGAATTCCGCACGGCCCATATCCGTGGCCGCGATGAGGTGCGTTCCGTCGCCGGACCACGCGATCGAGGCCAAAGGACCGAACGGTTCCGCAGCGCCACGATTCGGAATGACGGGACGAGCGATTCTCAGTTGGCTCAGCTCCGTAAGTGTGCCTGGTGGATCGAAGCGGTAAACCACCACCTGCACATCCTCGTGTACGGCCAACAGTCCATGGTTCGACTCGGCATGGTTGAACGCGACACCGCCGACCATCGCGGCGGGAAGGTCTATGGTCGTCGCCGTGCGATCCTTCAGATTGAACGCCGTTACGCCACGACCATGCCATCGATTGGCGATCATCGTGCGACCATCTGGAGAGAGCGATGCGTGGAAGTACTCGGCGGGGGCACGGCCCGGAGGGAAGCCGGACACGGTCGGTAACGGCCCTTCGATAGGCGCCGCAACGTCGATCATGAGCGACGTGTCAATCGTCCTCACGCTGCCCGCCACGGTCAGAATATGAGCCAGGGAACCCGTATCGTCGAAGAGTATCTCGGCCGCGGGTGAGTCCAGCACAAATACACCATGACTGGGGCCGATTCGATTGCCTGACACTTCAGAGAGGAGATACGTTTCGACGGATGCCGGGCCGGGTCGGGCAATATAGTTGGGAAAGTGAGGCGTGGTCGTGACCAGCAAAGTGTCGTCGTCGGGACCTATCGCGATGCCGCCGTTCAAATGGAAGTTGGCTCCGAGTATTGCAGCTTCAGATCTCCAGTCTGTTCGATCCAAATCGTCTCTACGGAGTAGATAGAGAAATGAATCAGTGCCTACTATGTTGGAATTGACAGCAAGAACGGTCTCAAAGTCAGACGTTGCTGCGAGCCTGCCGGGGGAGATGCGTGGAGCACCCCGAAACAGAGGTGATGGATTTCGAAGATCAAAGATCGAGATCGCATCGCAACCATCCGGACCGAAAGCTACATCTTCGGTCACAACGACAAGCTGTGAATCGTCGACACCCTCCGCCATCAATGGCGCGGATGGCATTATGGAGATACACATCGCGATGATGGCAGTTCCTGCAATCGTCGTATGATCGAAACGTTTCACTTACATTGTCCTACCGCGTGCTGCTCGGGCGGCGGCCCACTCCAAGAGACGAGCGAAGCGTGCCTGCCGCCCGAGTCGGCACGGAGCTACTGGTAGTCCAGATTAATCGCCACGCCGTTGTTGCTGCAGAGGGTGCTCTGATCCCAGCCAACCTTCACGTCCGTGTCAAAGTACGTGTCGGTCACTGGCGACACAACGTCACTGCAATCCGGTCCGCTGGTCACCCATCGCAGACCATTTCCCAGGCTGCCGCTGGAAATTGTGTAGTCCACGGCGTCCGGATCGACGCCGCCGCCAATGGTTACGGTGGTTCCGACCAGCCACTCTTTCACGTCGTTGCTGTCGCAGCCGCCGAGTGTGGCGCATGCCACGGGAGATCCGCTGAAGAATCCGTCATCGCACTCGCTGCAATTCCATGCGTACGCTGGCGGATCGCTCGGCGTCAGCGTCATGAACCCGTAGTCCTCGTCGTTCGGGAAGCCGTTTTCCTCGATCGTGATCTTGACCACGATCGAGTTGTTGATCACCTGATCGAGATTCATTCCGCCAGCTGGAACACTGCTCGTGATTCGGAGATGGCTACGGTTGTTTACTTGAGCAGCGGCGGGCGTCGCCGCTCTGTGAAAGGCACTCAGAACGGCCACGACGGTGAACGTAAACAGGAGCGAGAACACTTGGTAGCGCTTCACTTGACAACACCTCCATGGGGGGTCGGTCCGCGGGAAAGCGAACCGGGCCTGGGTGAAGGCGACCCCAGCGAGGCATGGAGGTGCAGCAGCAAGCGGCCCGGATTGACGGGAACGGGCCCGTGTGCCAACATGTGAACCAGTCTGCCTTGCGCTGCAAGCTCACCAGGGCAGCCGGCTGGCCGATCGTTACCGCGGTCGGTCAGCCATCCTCAGTTTCAGTTCAGGACATGTAGTTTTCAGTTCAGGACATGTAGTTCGAACCGAGCTTCGTTCGTCTGGCATCGGCACTCCTGTCGCTCTGAAAACACCACTGAGCCGTGCCAAGGTATCACAATTGGTGATGCCTGTCAAGCGCTTTCTGAACACCCCGCAACGATTGCTCTGCAAACGCGCGACGTGCTCTCTGTAATCTCTGTCGATCGACTCTTGACTCTTCAATTGAGAAATTCTGCAACTTTGCCGGTCAGGCGCACCTCATCATCACTGTGTCGCCAGTCGCCAGAGCGGCACGCAACGCCCGTTCCGCCCCGCACACGGCAGCGCCCAAGCGCCACGCATCGGGCACGCAGCGCTCGCGGTGGACGCGTAGTGCGCCCGCGGTGCCACGACGTCGGACACCGGATTCAGACGCCCCGTTCCCCACCCAAGCATGGCAGCCCCACGTCGCCCCCGCACCCCGCACCCCCCCCCCCAGCCCTCGACCCCCGCCCCGTGCCGCTTGACTCCGCCTCCCCCGCACGCCATACTTGCCCGCGATTTAGGCTCGCCTAAATTAACTGCGTCCGCCTCACCCGGTCCACATCGCCTCAAGGAGCCCCGTCATGGAATCGAACCCCGCCCCCCTCGTCCACATCGCCTTCGTCCTCCAGTTCCTCGCCTTCGCCGCCATCCGCTTCTACTGGTTCGCAAAGACCGCCCCGTCCCGCACGGGCGCCCGCCTGCTCGAACCGCAGTGGGCGATGTGGCTCCGCCTCGCCCTCGGCCTGCCGATGCTGGCCCTCATCGCCGCGTACTTCGTGCGCCCCGGCATCCTCGCCTTCGCCGACGTGCCGATGCCGACCGCGGCCCGCGCAACCGGCGTCGCGCTCGGCATCGGCGGCCTCGCCTTGTTGTGGTGGGTCCAGCGCACGCTCGGCGATAACTTCCACTCCGTCCTGCACGTCCGCGAGGGCCACACGCTGGTGACCGACGGACCGTACCGATACGTGCGCCATCCGATGTACACCACGTTCTACATCATCGCCGCCGCGTACTTCCTCATGACCGGCAACCTCGTCATCGCCGCCCTCTGGACCGTCCCGCTCACGTCCATCCTCCTCGTGCGCACCCGGCGCGAGGAGGCGACGATGCGCGCCGAGTTCGGCAGCGCGTACGCGGACTACGCGGCACGGACGGGGCGGTTCGTCCCGCGGTTCGGCTGACGGGCGTCGGTGTGGCGACGTAGCCACGTAGCGCCGTTGCGACGTGGCGCAGGCCGGCGTGGTCGAACAGACACCGCCCGCGCCGACCGGCTCAGGCCCGTGCTACGATTCCGGCCGTGTCGTAGCAACCGGATTGCCCCCATGCGAGGCCCGCGATGCCGCACCGATCCGCCCGCCCGACCACCCCCACCTGGATCGCCGCGACGATCGCGCTCGCCGCGCTGGCCGTCGGCGCCGGCGCGTCGCCGGCCCGCCGGGCGAGCGCGCAGACGCCCGGCGCGCCCAAGCTCGAGATCGCCCTCTTCGCCCCGTACATCGTCGTCCGCACCGAGACGCCGGGCCGGCCGGCGGTGCGGCTCGTCGGTGCGGACGGCGCGGTCAAGATCGTGGTCGACGCGGCGGGCGACCGGCCGGCGGACGGCCGCTGGGTCATGCCGCTGCGCACGGCGGCCATGGAGCCGGCCGAGTACATCACGGCCGATCCCGGCGACACCGTCGTGGTCGAGGTCGACGGCCGGACGACGTCCGTCGTCGTGCCGCGTATCACCGCCGACGTCGACGTGGACGGCGATGTCGTCAGCGGCACCGTGCCGCCGACGCTCGGCGTGTACGTCGTCGTCACGCGCGACGAAACGCTGTACGGGCCGATGCAGCCGGCACCGTCCGTCGTCGCGCCCGCCCTGGACGGGAAGTACCGCGCCGAGCTGGCCGGGACGATGGACCTCGCACCCGGCACGTGGGGCTATGCGGCCTTCACCGATGCGGAGCAGAACCTCTTCGCCCTGGCCTTCGCGCCGCCCTTCGTCAACGTCTCGCCGGCCCGCTTCACCGCGGTCGTGCGCGCGAACGCCGACGCGCGGCCGGAGGTGGCCGTTGTGGACGAACTCGGCACGGAGATCGCGCGCAGCGGCGCACCGATCCCGGTGGCGGCCGGACTGTTCGTCGTCATCCTCCTGCGCGGCGGCCGGCCGGAGAACGGCACGTTCCAACCCCTGCCCGGCGACCGCGTCGCGCTGATCGTCGGTGGGCGGACGGTCGTCGAGGAGACGCTGCCGGACGTCACCGCCGTGATCGATCCCGACGCCCGCCGCGTGGCCGGCCGCGCCCCGGCCGGGGCGCGCGTCGTCGTCACCGCCCGATCGAGCGAGGCCGCAACGGACACCGCCGGCCGGACCGTCGCGGGCGGCGACGGGCGGTACGACATCGCCTTTCCGTCGCTCCCGTTCGCCCCCGACGCCGTCGCGTTCACGCTCGCCTGGATGGGCGGCGGCACGGCATACGAGGTGCCGGGCCGCGTGCCGCAGGCCGAGGTCGATCTGTGGGGCAACGCGCTGCGCGGCTACGTCGCCGGCCGCGGCGAGGTCACGGTCACCCACACCCCGGCCGACGGCCGCCCACCGGCCACCCGCATTATCCCCCTCGAGATCGACGGCCGCTTCGAGGCCGAGGTGTACGATCGATCGGGCCAGCCGACGATGTTCGCGCCCGGCGACGCCGTCACGCTCACACCCTCGGACGGCGAGCCCTTCGTGCTGACGGTCCCGCGCGTCACCGCCGTCGTCGCCGAGGGCGGTGCGCTCCTCCAAGGCGATGCGCCGCCCGGGGCCGCGCTCCGCGCCACGATCTTCAGCGACGAACCGGACTACTTCGCCGTCCGCCAGGTCGCCTCGCCGTCCATCACGCTCGAGGCTCGGGCAGCGGCGGACGGCCGCTATGCCCTGCGTTGCGCCGGCACCGGCTGCCCGGCGCGCTACGGCCGGCTCGTCGCCGACACCGGGCGGGTGCGCGCCGTCCTGCGCTGGGTCGATCGGCCCTTGTCGGGCATCGGCGTGACGCAGTCCAACGCCTTCGGGCGGGCGACGGGCGGGACGGCGGTCGATATCACGTTCGCTTCGGGCGCGCACAGCAGCGCCCACCGATCCGCCGTGGCGCAGCCGTCGCAGCTCGACCGGCTGCCCTACTGGGAGATCGACTGGGCCGATCTCTACCCCGACGGCATCCCGCTGGGCACGCAGCTGCGGCTCGGCGTCGGCGGCGAGACCACCGACGTCACGGTAGCACCCGTGACGTGGCAGGCCGACGTGCTGGCGGACCGCGTGACGGGCAGCGCCCCGCCCATCCACGCCGTCGTCGTCCTCGTGCAGCCGGCCGACCCGGACCGCGGCGCCACTTCGGCCACCGTGCTGTCCGGAATCGACGGACGCTTCGCCGTCGACCTGCCGGGCTTCAACCTGCGCGCCGGCGACCGCCTCTACCTGTACGTGATCCGGCCGGGCGCCGAGTACTTCCTGCAGTACGTCGATCCGGGCGTGCAAGGCCCCGAGGAGCCGATGCCGCTGGCCTCGGCCACCCCAGGGCCAACGCTGACGCGCCAGGCACCGCCGATGCCCACGATGGGGATGCCGACCGCGACGGCGGCGTCTTCCACGAACGGCCGTACGCTGTACCTACCGGTGGCCTGGCGATAACCGAATCACGGACGCGAGGCTGCGTGCAGGCTCAACCCCGCCGAACCCGCGACGCGCTCACATAACCCAGCGCACCGAACAGGATCACCCCGATCGCTCCCTCGATCGTCGCCACCCACTGCGCGCCGGGCGCGGACGCGACGAGCGGATAGGCATCGATCGGGGTGAGCGACGCCGCCGAGAGGCGAAGGCTGGCGAGCCAGCCGGTGCCGGCGACGCCGTGATCGAGGTCGAGGATCCGGCCGGCCGACTGATAGTAGACCGCGAAGAGCACCCAGACCCCCGTCAACGTGAGCATGAGCCGGCCGTAGCTCGTGCCGTACGCCGTGGTCAGGCCGCTCAGCTGGCCGGCGGCCCACAGACAGGTGTGCTTGACGTGCTTCACGGCGCCGCACGCCGCGCGCCGCAGCCGCGCCGGCGCGGAGGTCGCGGCGGCGGGCGAGGCATGCGCGGTCGATGCGCAGTCGATCGTCCAGTCCTTGATCCAGTAGCGGCGCGCGCGGTCGGGGCGGTGGCTGGCCGTGGCCATGCGGCAAGCGCGGACGTGCGCCCAACGGGCGTCTCCGAACCGCCCTTCGGCCTCGAACGTCCGCCGCAGCGACTGGAACGCATCGCGGGCCGCGACGAGGTCGCGCAGCTCCTCGCCGATCCCGTCGCCGAGGTGCGAGCGCTGCAGCGCGACGCCGTCGAATCGCGCCCGCCCGACGAAGGCGTAGCCGAAGTCGGTGGCCTCATCGACGTGCGCATACGCGAAGTTGCTGCCTGCGAGGAGCGCGCCGCCGAACCGGGCGCCGCGCAGATCCGCGTGCGCCAGGCTGGCGCCTTCGAGGCGGCTCCAGCGGAGGTCGGCGCCGCGCAGGCCGGCGCGGCAGAGCACGGCCGCGTGAAGCAGCGCCTCGCGCAGGTCGATGGCCGTGGCCACCGCCGAGCTGAGGTTGGCGGTGAGGAGCGACGCCCCGCGGCAGTCGGCGAACGAGAGGTCCGCCCTGGACAGGTCCGCACCGGTCAGCTGGGCGTGGCGGAGGCTGGCGCACGCCAAGTCGGCACCCGCCAAGTCGGCGCCGATCAGAACCGCGCCGTCCAGGCGCGCCTCGCGCAGTCGAACACCCCGCAGGTTGGCGCCGCACAACGACGCCCCGCTGAGGTCGGCCCCGGCGAGGGAAAGCGGAGCCAGTCCGCCCGTTCGGCGCAGCAACAACACTCCGCGCGTCGAGAGATCGATCCCCCGCAGGTCGGCGCACGCCAAATCGAGCGGCTCACCCGAGTCGCAGGCGGCCACGACGGCGCCGGCACGCTCCTCCGGCGGCAGCTCGGCCAGCCGAACCGCCAACGCCGAACGGCCGCGTTCGGGCCACGACGCCGCATGCCGCTGCCGCCGACCGGGCAGCACGGTTACCGGGGTCGGGCTCGATGCAGGGAGCACCAGCGTCGGATACGTCATCTCGTGGCTCCGTTCAGCGGATTCCTGGGCGGCGGCGCGTGCTGGGGGTCGAAGGTACCACGCCTGCCGACGAGGCAACAAAGGCGTTCATCCGTCGCCTGCGAGCGTCTTAAGGCCGACCACAACCGGTAGCGTCCGACTGCGCGGCGGCAACGGCACCCCTCGTTGTGGACAAACATGTGGACAAATCGCGGACAACGCCGGGACAAGCGCGCGGCGCTGCTGCCGCGACGTCACCAGCCGGTCGGACGCCCGTCGATGCCCGGGGAAAGCGCGCCCCACGCGCCCGGTCGCTGTCCGGCCGCGCCCGTCCGCAGCGGCTCCCACGGGCCGAGTCGCCCCGGGAACGGATGGATCCGATGCACGCCCGCCATCGCCGCCACCGTCACGACGCCCTGACCGCGCGGCAGCCATCCGACCCGCCGACGCTCCGCCTTGCGCACGTCGGCCGCCAGCATGTCGAACGCCGCCCCCGCCGTGCGCATCGCCAAGAGGTAGCCCTCGGCCACGTCTGCCGGTGCGGCCCGTCGTTCGCGTTCCCGGTCGGCGTCACGCAGTTGGGCGATGGCGGCCAGCGTGCGGCGCACCGCGGTCGGCGCGCAGTCCCGGCGATGGGCGTCCACGAAGCGGTCGGCCCGATCGACCGCACCGTGCGCCGCGATGCGTGCCAGGGCGACCGCCCGATCCATCAGGTCCGGCGCCCCGATGTCGGCCGGGACGTCCGCCGCGGCTGCGCCGAGCGCTCGCGCGGCCGTCGCCCAGCGCTCGACGGCCGCAGCCCAGTCCGGCGGCGTGGCGTCGGCCGCCGCATCGCCCTGTTGTGCCGCTTCGGCCGCTCCAGCCAACACCGTGCGCACCGCGGCCGGAGCGGTCGAGAGTCGTTCCTGCGCCGCGGTGAGGTCGGCACGCAACGCGGCCCGGTGCTCGACGACGACCGCCTTGGCCGCCTCGAGGTGGCGCGCCCGGGCGTCGATGGCAGCCAACAGCTGGCGTGCCCGCGCCAACTCCTGTGCCGCGGCGGCAAGGCCGGCGGCGAGACCGGCAGCCGCGTCGGCGCCGAGGTCGGCGAACGGGGCGGACAAGGCCACATCGAGGCCGGCGGCAGCTGCATCGAGGCTTGCCTCGGCCTCAGCACCGTCGCCGACGATGTCGGCCCACGACGCGGGCGCGTGGGCGTGCAGCGCCGTGAAGCGCCGCCTGACGTCGGCCACGGCCGCTTCGGTTCGGCGCAGCCGGCGGGCCACACGGAGGATGCGGGCGGCAAGGTCGATCGCATCGTCGGCCCGGCAGCCGGCATCGAGCGCCGCGCCGGCCGCGGCGCGATCGCGGGCGCCGGCCAACCACACCGCCGGGACGGCGAAAGCGGTCTCGCCGGGCGGAAGGCGCCGGGCGTCCATGGCCGACGCCAGCCGGAGGGCGTCATAGCTCGTACAGGCGGCGGCGATCGCCTGTTCGGCCTCCTCGAGCAGCGCATCGGCGCCCTCGTGGAGGCGGGCAGCACGCTGGGCCTCGCGCTCGAGCTGCCGCGTGTACACGCCGAGGGCCCGCGCCTCGACCAGCAGGTCCTCGATCCGCTGCTGGCCCTCCTCGCCGCGGTCAGGGAGCTCCCCGGCCGCCCGCAGGTGACCGACAACTTCGGCGTCCCGGGCCAAAGCCTCCGCACGATGGACCATCGACTGGTGGCGCCGCAGGAGCATGACCCGCATCCGGTCGCCGAGTGGTTCGAGGGCATGGCTGACACGGTCGAGGGTCGGGCTGTCCGTCACGAGGCGCTGCGCGACGAGCGCGAGCTGGGCATCGAGCTCGCGAACAGCCGGGGGCTCGGGTGCGGCCCCGGCCTCGTCGGCGGTGCGGCGGCGGCGGTTGAGCCAATGGAGCACGCCGAGCGCGGACGAACCCAGCAGGACCCAGACGAGCGTCGCCGCGATCGACGGCTCGTCGGCCGTGTCGGGCAGCAGCGCCGGTGTCGGAGCCGGCACGGGCGTCGGGCGGGCGTTGAGGCCGGCGGGCGCGCGCTCGAGCTGCGCCGCGACGGCTGATAGGCCCGCGGCTGCGGCGGCGGTCACGTCACCGGTCGCCATCCCGCCGGCCATCGCCGCGCTGACGGACGGCGGGTCGAGGTAGCGCGCCAGAGGATTGTCGACAGCGTAGGTGAACGTCGTGTAGCTCGAATCGCGGCAGATCAGCCAAGCGACGGTGTCGTTGTACATCTCGCCCGCCCGCTGGGCGGCGCCGTGCTCGACGAGGCCGGCATCGAGCGCGCTCTCGGGGTCGTCGCCGCAACCATCCTGGATCAACAACAGGCCGTCCAGGCCGCGCGGCGTGCCGATCCGCGCCTGGAACAGCGCGTCGAGCGCCGCGCCGTCGACCGCCTCGCGGCTGCGATTGACGACGATCCCATGCACGGGCGGCGGCGACGCGGTGGGCGGGGGCAGGACCGACGGCGCACCGATCGGCGTTGCCGCGTTGGCTTCGGTGGGCGAGCGGAGGGTGAGGCCGACGACGATCCCGGCCACGAAGATCAGCTGGCCGATCGGGCGCGGCGACGGCACGGGGATTGCTGTGTGGCGCAGCTTCATGCGCAACCGGGGGACGAGGCGGTTCGTGAATGGGTTCGGCATTGGCCGGCAATGGTAGATCGAACCGGTTCTGTGCGGCAGCTGTAACGAGTACGGGGTGTGGTGAGACAGGGGTGTGGGAGAGAGAGCGTTTGCACTCGGGGTGGTCCGCTTGGTCTTGGTAGCAACCGGCAGCGTTTGGCAGGAGTGAATCGACAATGTGGCAGGAACACGACACTGGTCCCGCGGACGAGGCGATCATGGATGCCTTGGTCCGGCGCGCCGACGACGTCGGCGTGCTGACGACGGCGGACGTGATCGCCGTTTGGCCTGAAGCCGCCGACGACATCGGGGTGGCGGTCGATCTGTTGGAGGATTTGGGCATCGAGGTCGATCTGGCCGAAGGGCCGGAAGAGGCCGACCTGGCACCGGTGCATCGCGTCGACTTCGAGGGCATCGAGTCCGATGACGCCGTGAGCCTCTACTTCCGCGAGGTCGGCACGATCGATCTCTTGACTGCGGAGCAGGAGATCGAGCTGGCGAAGCGGATCGAGGCCGGTCGCGAGGCGCAGGCCGAGATCGACGGTGCCCCGCGACCGTCGGCCAAGGTCGCCGCTGAGCGCGCGCGGGCGGTGCAAGACGGCGAGATGGCGAAGCGCGAGCTGACGCAGGCGAACAGCCGGCTGGTCATCAGCATGGCCAAGCGCTATCTCGGACAGGGCGTGCCGTTCCTCGACCTGATCCAAGAGGGCAACCTCGGCCTGATGCGCGCGGTCGAGAAGTTCGACTGGCGCCGCGGCAACAAGTTCAGCACGTACGCGACATGGTGGATCCGGCAGTCGCTGACGCGCGGCCTGGCCGACCAAGGTCGGACGATCCGCGTGCCGGTGCACATGAACGATCGGATCCGCAAGGTCTACGCCGTCGCGCACGCCCTCGAGACCGAGCTTGGTCGGCGCCCGTCTGCGGCCGAGATCGCCGGCGAGCTCCAGATCGAGGTCGAGAAGGTCGAGGTCGCACTGCAGGCGAGCCGACGCAGCATCAGCCTCGAGAAGCCGGTGGGCCACGAGGGGGAGAGCGAGCTCGGCCAGTTCATCGAAGACGAGCAAGGCATCGACCCGCTCGAGACGGCGTCGCTGGATCTGCTCCGTGGCGACGTCGAGTCCGTGCTGCTTGGGCTCACCGCGCGGGAACAGCGGGTGCTCGAGTTGCGTTACGGCCTGCGCGGCCATCGTGCGTACACGCTGAAAGAGGTCGGCAAGATCTTCGGCCTGACGCGCGAGCGCGTGCGGCAGATCGAAAAGGAGGCGCTGCGCAAGCTGCGCCACCCGAGCCGGGCACAGATGCTCAAGTCGTATCTGAACTAGCACCAACTGCCGCCGCATGGCGGCCGGGATCGAGCAAAGGGGGAACGCGGTGCGTTCCCCCTTTGCTCTGCACTCCATCGGCTTTGCTGTGCACTCCATCGGCACGGTGGCTTCGGCACTGTAGTAGCATGAGTAGCATCAGCGGCGTAGCATCGGCACTGTAGTAGCCTCGGCACTGTATTAGAATGGGGGCAACCGTTGGGGGGTCGTCTAACGGTAGGACAGCGGACTTTGAATCCGTCAGTCCGGGTTCGAATCCCGGCCCCCCAGCCATCATTTTACAGACCAACAGGGCCGGTGGACGCTCGGCGCCCGGACTGCGTCTGAGAAAGTGATGCCAGCCCTGATGCCGACCCACGCTAGGAGACGCGCACGGTACTCGTCGATTGGCTCCACGTCGGAATCGCCGCTCGTCGGAATCGCCGTTTTTTCTGGTGCGTCATCGGAGCCGCCCTCGCCGTATTGGCGCTCGCGCCGCTCTACCTGGTCACAGCCGCTGCCCTGCGCTTTCTAACCTCTCGTCGACCCCGTGCCGGAGCATGCCCATGACCTCCCTCCCGACACGCGTCCTCGGCGTCCTCGCCGCCCTCGGCGCCGGCGCGCTCGCGTCAAGCCCCGTCCCGTTCGCCCCGCGCTCCGTCGCACTTGCCGACACCGACGCGGTCGCACCACATCGGATCCACCTGCCGATCACATGCGCCGCGGACTGCACACTTGCGTCCGTCCCGGCTGGCGCGGCGCCGAACACAACGGCGTCCCCGACCGTCGCTCCGTTGCCTGACCCGACCGCCGCGCCGACAGCGACGCTGGCGCCCGGCATGCTCCCGCGCTGGCGGCACCTCCGGCCGGCGAACGACGTCCAGCAGATCGTCGCGGATCCGCGGACGGGCGACGTCTGGTCTGTGGGCTACGACGGGATCGCCCACCGTCCGGCAGACGGATCGGCGACCATAAGCTACACGGGTGCGGACGGCCTGCCGCACGACTATCCCGGCACTGCGCTGACGATCAGCCTCGACGGGACGGTCTACACGGCCGGGGAGGGGCCGACGTTCGAGGGCGTCGTGGCGTGGCGCGGAGCGGAAGGGCGCTGGATCTCTGTGGAAGCGCCGCTGATCGCCCAGCACGTCGCAGTGGACCGCGCCGGGGCGATCTGGATCGGAGCCGACAGCGGCGCGGCGGTCCGATCCCCCGATGGCGCATGGGCGTTCCCGCCGCCCGGCGCCCCGGACGCGGCCACGAACATGGTGTCGGACATCCTCGCCCTGCCGAACGGCGACGTCTGGCTGGCCTTGGGGCAGCAGGGTGCCGCCGTCCACCGCGCCGACGGTGGGTGGACTATGTTCGGATCGGCTGACGGGCTGCGCGTCGACCTCGGCGCCGTGAAGGACATCGCCCTGGCCCCGGACGGGCGGGTGTGGGCGGTCATCTACGGCATCGCGTTTCCCGAGCCCGACTTCACGGAAACCGTCGTCGTCGACGTCTTCGGTGCTGACAGGCGGTGGGTGCCGGCTCCGTTGGACGGGTTCGAGATCATCGATCCGGCGAACATCCCGAGCGCCGTCGCCTGGGACGCGCAGGGCCGGCCGTGGTTCGCGGGCGACAGCGGGATCTACGTCCCGGACAACAGCCGTCCCGGGCGCTGGAAGGCGGATGCGCCGCCGACGGTCGAGCTGGGCGGCATCACCTTCCAGGTGAACACCACCGACCTGACGATCGATGCGGACGGGGCGGCGTGGGTGGCCACGGGCGCGGGGATGATGCGACGCACGAAGGACGGGGCGTGGCGCCGGGACTGGCTGCCCGGGCCGGGCGACGCGCGCGCCGTCGCGGTGCGGGGAGACGAGGTCCTCATGGACGGCGACCTCCGGCGGCCGGACGGGAGCTGGGCGTGGCTCGGCGAGGGCTACCCCGCCACGGCCGCCGCGCCGTGGGATGTGGCGTATGCTGCGGACGGCATCTGGTTCGCCACGGAAACGGGTGCTGTCCACCGCGCCTTGGATGGAGCGTGGACGCATGTCCAGGATCCGGTGGCGCTCGGCGGTCGGCGTGTCGACATCGTGCAGCCGGCTGCGGACGGGTCGATCTGGTTCGCGGCGCTCGGCGGCGCGACGATCTCGGGCGTGACGCGCCATCGTCCAGACGGCGTCTGGGAGGGACAGGATGCCGCGCTGGGCCTGCGGGCAAGGAGCGTGCACGGGCTGGCGACAGGGGTGGATGGGTCCGTCTGGGTCGGGCTCGCGGCTGGCCAGCAGAGCCTGGTGATGTCCCGAGGCGCGGACGGTACATGGGCGGAAATCGCCCTGCCGAGCCAGGTGGCCGCCCATGAGATCACCGCCATGGCGGCCGACGACGCAGGAGGGCTGTGGCTGTACCTGAGCGGCCTCGGCTTGATCCGGCGTGCCCCGGACGGGACGTGGGACCTGTTCGAGGGCCAGCCGGGCTACGACGTGACGCCCAACGGAGGTCGACCCGGGACCCGGCCGGCCTTGGCGATCGCACCGGACGGGAGTGCCTGGCTGGGCGGCCGGTTCGGGGAGCTTCTCATCCGGCGGCCGGAGGGGACGTGGCACACCGTGCCGCAGGTCGACTTGTCGCAGGTCCGGGACATCGCGTTCACGCCGGACGGGAAGGCTTGGATGACGGTGTTGGATGGGGGGAGCCCACGAGTGTTGGAGGGGGGGTGGTAGGGGCTGGGTGCCAAGGCTGTAGCGGAATCAGGTCGAGAGCGAACTGACACACTACCCCGAGACCACTGATCGCGACCTGTTACCAGTTGTGCGACAATGCACCTCTATGCCACCCCCTGCAACTCCCGAGCAACGCGCCCGCGAGACGATTGACGTGTCTCTGGCGCGTTCCGGCTGGGCTGTGCAGGACCGCGCGTCCATGAACCTGTACGCCAGTGCCGGCGTCGCCGTCCGGGAGTTCCCGTTGGCGCCGGGCCACGGCTACGCGGATTACCTGCTGTTCGTCGACGGCAAGGCGGTCGGCGTTCTCGAAGCCAAGCCGGAGGGCCACACACTCACCGGCGTCGAGCCGCAGAGCCAACGGTACGCCGGGGGCCTGCCGGCCAGCCTGACGGCGCCGGTGCGCCCGCTGCCGTTCCTGTACCAGAGCAGCGGCAGCGTCACCCGCTTCACCAACCTGCTCGATCCAGACCCCCGCAGCCGGGAGGTGTTCGCCGTCCACCAGCCGACGACGTTGGCCGAGTGGCTCGCGGCGGATCCGCTGTCGGACTGGACGCGCGGCTGGTCCGACACGAAGCGCATCGCCGAGGCTTTCCCGCGCCTGGAAGGCGCCTGGGCCGAGCGGCCGGCGACGCTGCGCTCGCGGGTGCGGATGATGCCGCCGGTGAACGAGCGGGGGCTGTGGCCGAACCAGATCGAGGGATTGACCAACCTGGAGGCGTCGCTGGCTCAGAACCGGCCGCGCTCGCTGGTGCAGATGATCACGGGGAGCGGCAAGACGTTCTTCGCGGTGTCGGCAGCGTATCGGCTGATCAAGTTCGGCGGTGCGCGGCGGGTGCTGTTCCTGGTGGACCGATCCAACCTGGGGCTCCAAGCCGACAACGAGTTCGGCGGCTATCGGACGCCGGACGACCAGCGCAAGTTCACGGAGCTGTACAACGTGCAGCACCTGGCGGGCAACACGATCGGCAGCTCCAGCAAGGTGGTCATCACGACCATCCAGCGCCTCTACTCGATGCTGAAGGGCGAAGCCGAGTTCGACCCGGCGCTGGAGGACGAGTCGTTTTTCGAGCGCGGTCTGGTGCCGACCGAGCCGCTGCCGGTGGTGTACAACGCGCAGATCCCGCCCGAGTACTTCGACGTGGTGTTCATCGACGAGTGCCACCGGTCGATCTACTCGCTGTGGCGGCAGGTGCTGGAGTACTTCGACGCCTTTCTCGTCGGGCTGACGGCGACGCCGGCGAAGCACACGTTCGGGTTCTTCAACCGGAACCTGGTGATGGAGTACGACCACGAGCAGGCGGTGGCGGACGGCGTGAACGTGGACTTCGAGGTGTACCGGATTCGCACCCAGATCTCGGAGCAGGGCTCGACGATCGAGGCCGGCACGGGGGCGACGATGGGTCTGCGCGATCGGCGCACGCGGTCTGTGCGCTGGGAGCTGCCGGACGAGGACGTGACGTACGAGGCCAAGGACCTGGACCGGAACGTCGTGTCGCGCGACCAGATCCGGCTGATCGTGCGGACGTTCAAGGACCGGCTGTTCAAGGAGATTTTCCCAGGCCGCACCGAGGTGCCGAAGACGCTCATCTTCGCCAAGGACGACAGCCACGCCGAGGACATCGTGGACGTCGTGCGCGAGGAGTTTGGCCGGGGCAACGACTTCTGTGTGAAGATCACGTACAAGTCGACCGGGACGGCGCCGGGCCAGCTGATCCGGGACTTTCGGAACAGCTACAACCCGCGGGTCGCGGTGACGGTGGACATGATCGCCACCGGCACGGACATCAAGCCGGTCGAGATCGTGATGTTCATGCGGGCCACCAAGAGCCGGGTGCTGTTCGAGCAGATGAAGGGCCGCGGTGTGCGGGTGATGGCCGAGGACGACCTGCGGGCGGTCACGCCGGACGCACGGGCCAAGACGCACTTCATGATCGTCGACTGCGTCGGCGTCACAGAGATGGACATCGCCGACACACAGCCTTTGGAGCGCAAGCGCAACATCGCGTTCAAGGCGTTGCTCGACCACGTGGCGATGGGCGGCGCGGACCCGGACATGCTCTCGTCGCTCGCCAGCCGCCTGGCCCGCCTGGAGCGCGAGTTCGGGCCGGAGGAGGACCGGCGGGTCGCCGAGGTGGCCGACGGTGCGCGGCTCGGTGACATCACAGCCGCCATCGTCGAGGCGCTGGACCCGGACTACCGCCTCGACCGCGCCCGCGGGCGCTACGGCCTCGCCGCCGGCGACGAGCCCACCGATGCCCTGTGGAAAGCCGTCACCTCCGACGTTCTGCGTGAGGCGGTGAGGCCGCTCGCGGCGAACCCGGCGCTGCGGACGCTGCTGGTAGACATCAAGCGGCAGTTCGAGCAGATCATCGACGAGGTGAGCCTCGACGTGCTGCTGGCGGCCGGCCACTCCGCCGAAGCCACCGAGAAGGCGCGGACGCTGGTGGAATCGTGGGAGGCGTTCATCGAGGCCAACAAGGCCGAGATCGACGCCCTCCAGTTCTTCTACTCCCAACCCCACGCCCGCCGCCTGCGCTTCCGCGACGTGAAGGCCCTGGCCGAGGCCATCCACCTTCCGCCGCGCCAGTGGACGCCCGAGCGGCTGTGGCAGGCGTACGAGCTGCTGGACAGGAACAGGGTGCGCGGCGCATCGGCGCAGCGGCTGCTCACCGACCTGGTGTCGCTCGTCCGGTTCGGCATCCACCAGGACGACGAGCTGGTGCCGTTCCACGACCTGGTGCAGCAGCGCTTCGACCACTGGCTGGCGCAGCAGGCGCAGCTTGGCCGCCAGTTCACGGGCGAGCAGGCGCAGTGGCTGGCCATGATGCGCGACCATATTGCGGCCAGCGTGGAGATCGACGTCGAGGACTTTGGGTACACGCCGTTTGTGGAGCAGGGTGGACTGGGGCGGGCCCGGGAGGTGTTTGGCGGGGAGTTGGGAGTAGTGATCCGGGAGTTGAATGAGGTGTTGGCGGCGTGAGCTTCGACTGCCTCGCGACGACGGACCAACGCCAAGGGCATACCCCGCCCATCCGTCGTGGAGAGTTCCTCGGCGATGCGCCCCACAAGTGGACATGACGGTTTCCGCGGTGCCCGTCGACGGGTTTCGGCCGGTCATCGAGGGCTTCCCCTCCGGTATTGACGGCGACATCCGGTGGTCAGCCAGTGACGTGCTTCGCTGTTCCTGTCGAGGAGGACGTATCGTAGGCACGGTGATCTGGTATCGGCATGGACGGAGCCCGTCAACTGCGTCGATGGCAAGGCCCGTTGCGCACTGGAATCAGCGGGTGTGCAGACTGTCGCCAAGAGCTGGGGCGTTCTCTCCCGAGTTCCTCTACCTGCGTCCTTGCGGCTACTTCTTTGACGCCGCAATGCCTGGACGACTCCGTCGATCGCGGCCCACCAACATCTGTCGTCCTGAAGTGGAGGACCTTCCGCTTCTCTTCCTCCGCTTCCCCGAACAACACCGCATCGTCGCCGCTCTAGAATCCCACCTCTCCCGCCTTGACGCCGCCCTAGCCGCCCTCACCCGCGCCCACCGCAACCTCGCCCGCTACCGCGCCTCCGTCCTCCACGCCGCCGTCACCGGCCGCCTCGTGCCCACCGAGGCCGAGCTGGCCCGCGCCGAGCGCCGCGGGTACGAGCCGGCATCGGCGCTGCTGACGCGCATCCTGGCGGAGCGGCGGCGGCGGTGGGAGGAGGCGGAGCTGGCGAAGATGGTGGCGGCGGGGAAGGCGCCGAAGGACGATCGGTGGAAGGGGCGGTACGTGGAGCCGGGAGGGGCGGAGACGGAGGGGCTGGGGGAGCTGCCGGAGGGGGTGGTGCTGGACGACGGTGGACTGTGACCGGCGACCGGTGCGGGCTGGGAAGACAACGGGCCCGCAGACTGAATAGCCGCTTTCCCACCCTTGCGCGTGGCCAATGTGAAGGATGATCGCCTCGATTTCGCCGACGTCGACACGATGGATTTCGACGAGAATCACTTTGCCAAGTACCGGTTGGAGGCTGGCGATATCCTGGTCAGCGAGGGCCAGAGTCCCGAACTTGTAGGTCAGAGCGCGCTGTATCAAGGCGAGTTGCCCCACGTGTGTTTTCAGAAGACATTGCACCGGTTTCGGCCGATATCCCATGAAGGCCATGCGCACCCTACTTCGGTCCTCTTTCGCTCACACGTTCGCGCTCGGGAGGACTTCGGAGTGTCGCCAGCGATTAGCACGAACATCGCCCATTTGACTGGGAGAAGTTCAAAGGGTGCCAATCCCGCTTGCCACCAGCAGCGGAACAGGATCGTTTCAGGTGAGGCTCAGCGCATGCTCTTCCACGACTGACGACACCTAGCTACAGATTGGGCGAGATTGCGCCCGCCTCACCCGCCTCCGCCAGTCCATCCTCCGCCTCGCCTTCGAAGGCCGTCTTGTCGACCAGGACCCGAACGACGAGCCGGCATCCGTTCTTCTGGACCGCATCAAGGCCGAGCGTGCGGTGGGCGTCGGCGCCGTACGGCAACGACGTCGGAAAGCCAACGCCGTGCAGGAGCGGCTGCTGTGAGCGAGATCATTGCGCGATGGTCGCAGCAGCCGGAGGGGCAGTACTTCGAGCGGAAGTCGGCCTTTGACCGGCTGGCCGATGGCCGGCGAACGCCGCGAAGCGCCCGTGCCATCGCCAAGGACGTCGTGGAAACGTTGGCCGCGATGGCGAACGCGGACGGCGGGGAGTTGGTCATCGGCATCGAGAACGATGGCGGGATCACCGGCGTGCCACATCCCGAGGACAAGGTCACGCTCATCACGGACGCACCGAGCCATGCGCAGCACGTGCGCCCACCGCTGCGCGTGAAGGTCACATCCGTACGCACCGGCGACGACATGGTGCTCCTGCACTTCGACGTGGACTGGAGCCCCGTGCCGCATCAGCTCGCCGACGGGCGTTACCTCCGGCGCTTCCGCGATGAGAACAGACCGTGGCCGGCGGACGACCTGACGGCCATCAAGCAGACGGAGCGCGAGCGGCAGGCCGAGGGCGGCCACGTCGCGGCCGCGACGCTCGATGACTTGGACGTGGCGCTGCTCGATGCGTTTCGGCAGGCCGTCGGCCTCGGTCTCTCCGACCGTGAGCTGCTGCTGAAGTACCGCCTCGCCGAGCCGCGCAACGGAACGGTGGTGCTGACGATGGCGGCGCTGCTCCTCTTCGGGCGCGAGCCGGATCGTTGGCATCCGCGCTGCGGCATCGACTTCGTGAAGTACGAAGGCACGCAGCGCGGCGTGGGCGGCAAGTTCAACGTCGTCCGGCGCGAACGCATCGAGGCGCCGTTGCCGCGCCTGATCGACCAAGCACATGCCGCCATCGCACCGCATGTCAGGCAGCGTCAGCGGTTGGTCGACCTGTTCTTCGAGGAGCGCCTGGAGTACCCCACCTTCGCGTGGCAGGAGGCGGTGGTCAACGCCGTCGCCCACCGCGACTACGCGATGACTGGCGTCGGCATCGAGGTGGCCATGTTCGACGACCGCCTGGAGGTGCGCAGCCCAGGCGGCCTGATCGCGCCGGTGACGCTCGATCGCCTTCGACGGCGTGAGCAGGTGCACGCCTCCCGGAACCCGCACGTCGTGCGCGTCCTGACGGACTGGGGCTACATGCGCGAGCTGGGCGAGGGCATCCCGCGCATCTATGCCGAGATGGAGGAGGCTTGGCTCCGAGCGCCGGAGTTCAACATCGTCGCGGACAGCCTGTTCGACGTGGTGCTCCACAACACCCCCGTTCTCGACGACGATGCGCGCGCCTGGCTGAAGCGCTTTCCCGTCGCCGACCTCACCCCGAACCAGCTGCGGCTCCTCGTCTATGCCCGAGAGCACGACGGGCGCTTCACGAGCCATGCGTACCAGCGCCTAGTCGGCACTGACATCGCCTCGGCCCAGCGCGACATCCGGGGCTTGCTGCGCAAGGGGCTCGTCCGGCAGCTGGCGAAGGGCGGTCGCGTCTACGCCTTGACCGATCGCCGAGGTCCCGAGGTTCCACCGGAGGATCTCGCGCCCTTGCTTCCTCTGCTGACGGCGCAGGGATTCCTGACGAATGGCGATGTTCGCGACGGCCTGAGCCTATCCCGCATCCAAGCGAAGCGTCGGCTGGATCGATGGGTCGATGCCGGCTGGCTGGTCCGGACCGGTCAGAAGCGCGGCACGCGCTACGTTCCTGGACCGAGTGTCGGCACCTATGAAGCACCCACGTGATGAAATGACTCACCTTCGGCGTTATCGCACCGCGTTTCACGGCGCTCTATATCGGCTCTACCGACGAACCATGCCACCCGACAGCCGCGCGTACGGGCAGTTCGAACCACCCCACCGGCATCGGTCGCCAGGAGCACGTGCATGAGCCAGTCCGACCGCCTCGTCCAGAAGCTCTGGAGCTACTGCAACGTCCTGCGCGACGACGGCCTGAGCTACCAGGACTACCTGGAGCAGCTCACCTTCCTCCTGTTCCTGAAGATGTCCGACGAGCGCGCCAAGCTTGTCGGCGACGACGAGCCCGTCCCGGCGGGTTACCGCTGGTCCGACCTATCCGATCCCAAGATGGAGGGCGCCCGGCTGGAGGACCACTACCGCGAGACCCTGGCCATGCTGGGCGCCGAGGGCGGCATGCTGGGCCTCATCTTCCGCAAGGCCCAGAACCGCATCCAGGACCCGGCCAAGCTGCGCAAGCTCATCGTCGACCTCATCGGCACCGAGCAATGGCTGACGATCTCCGCCGACGTGAAGGGCGACGCCTACGAGGGCCTGCTGGAGCGGAACGCCCAGGACACCAAGAGCGGGGCGGGTCAGTACTTCACCGTGCGGCCGATCTGCGAGGCCATCGTCGACTGCATCCAGCCCCGACCCGGCGAGGTCATGAGCGATCCGGCATGCGGCACGGGCGGCTTCTTCCTGGCGGGCCACGCCTACGTCGCCCGCCACTACGACCTCGACCGCGACCAGAAGCGCCACCTCCAGTACCAGGCGCTGCGCGGCGTCGAGCTGGTGGACGCCGTCAGCCGCCTGTGCGCCATGAACCTATTGCTCCACGGCATCGGCCCCACCGACGACACCATGGAACCACCCATCCGCACCGACGACTCGCTGCGCGACGTCCCCTCCGAGCACTACGACGTGGTGATGACGAACCCGCCGTTCGGCAAGAAGTCCAGCATCACCGTCGTGGACGAGGAAGGCGAAACGGACCGCCAGACCCTCACCTACAACCGGCCCGACTTCTGGACCACCACGAGCAACAAGCAGCTCAACTTCGTCCAGCACATCAAGAGCCTGCTGAAAATCAACGGCCGCGCCGCCGTCGTCGTGCCCGACAACGTCCTGTTCGAGGGTGGCGCCGGCGAGATCGTGCGCCGCCGACTCATGCACGAGTGCGACGTACACACCCTGCTGCGCCTCCCCACCGGCCTCTTCTACGCCCAGGGCGTGAAGGCCAATGTGGTGTTCTTCGACCGCAAGCCGGCCAGCGAGACCCCGTGGACGAAGGTCGTGTGGTTCTACGACCTACGCACGAACAAGCACTTCACGCTGAAACAGAACCGCCTGACCCGCGCCGACCTCGACGAGTTCGTCGCGTGCTTCCGCCCCGGCGATCGGCACAACCGGACGGCGTCGTGGTCAGAGGCCAACACGGACGGCCGGTGGCGACCGTACACGTACGACGAGCTGTCCAGCCGCGACAAGGCCAGCCTGGACATCTTCTGGCTGCGCGATGACAGTCTGGAGGACTCCGCCAACCTACCCGAGCCGCACGTTTTGGCTGAGGAGATCGCGGAGGACTTGCGGACGGCGCTGGCGCAGGTGGAGGATGTCCTTGGGGATCTGCAGGTGCGGGCGCTCGCGGGCAGAGGCCTGGGGACCGAAGGCTGAACGACGACCAGCGGACGGATCACATGCCCCAGGCGCCCAGTCGTCCTCATCGAGGATGGCGCCTGCCGGCGGGGGCGGACCTGCGGATAGCCCGCTCGGAGGACGACGAGGCAGCGATCCCGCATGGACAGTGACCGCCGAGCAGGCCTTCCTGGGCCTGCCAATCGCACTGTGGCAGACGCAGAGAGGGCGGCCGGCGAGCGTCACCCGCCAGAAGCCGTGCTACCGGCGTGGACGGTACGCCACCGGCAGCCAGATAGCGGTCGTTGGCCTGAAGCGGGTCAGCACTTCAACGCCTATTCGGCCATCATGCGCGAAGTAGACGACATCGCGCAGAGCCGCCATTCGCCCGTATGGTGGCACGTCGAGTCGCCCGACAACTTTGGGAGGGTTCTGGCTATCCACACGAACGGCCCAGATCGTACCACCCGAAACGACGTGCCTATGCGCATGTGCGTACGTCCACCCATCGGTAGCGTGCAACGTCTCGAACTCCTCCGCGAGTCGCAGGTGTGCGCGCACTTCCGGTCGCTCGGGCACGCGGAAGTCGATGAACACGATGTCCCGACCGCCGCCGTATACCGCTGTCGTGCCGCTCATTCCAGCAGGCCACAGGCCCTGCGGGACGCCCGCGAGCGGGCCGATCGGGCGAGGTGAAAGCGGCTCGGTGATGTCGACCTGATAGGGCGGCGTAGACCCGATCAGGAGTCGACGTCCAGCCACGAGCAGAGGGGCGCCGACTCCGATGTTGTGCATGCCGATCAGGCGCGTCCGCCCCGGGATGGAGACATCGAGGACCGCCAGACGACCGTCGCTCCCGAGTGCATATACCGCCTGACCGACGACGGCGAGGGCTGTGACGAGGGGCCCTTCGGGCGGCGGTGGGCAGCGGCCCGTCCCAAAGCACCACTTTGAGGTCGGGGCCAGACGGTGGCCGCGCGAGACGTCCCAGATCGTGACGCCACCTTCCTTCGTGCCCGTGGCCAGGATCCCTCCCGCGCTGGCGAGAAGCGGATCGGCCGTCCAGGGCACGTTCCCCAACGGCGCCGGATGTGCCGAGTCAGCCAAGTCATAGGACCACCGGAGGTTCTCGATTTGGTTGTAGTTTTCCACGACGAGTTGCTGATCGACGACCGTGAGCTTCTTGACCTCGCCGCTCATCCAGCCTCGCCAGCGCTGCGTCGCGCCGAGATCGGCATCCACGTCGCCGGAAACGAAGGAGATAACCTGACCCTCGACCCCGTGGCCGCTCCAGATGGCAACATGGTCCGGCAGTTCAAACAGCTTCATGTCCTCGGCGATGACCGTAATGGGCGCCAAGGGCACGGGCGTTCCCGGCGTCCGAACGTCCAGGCGGGTGATCCACCCGCTCGGTCGCGTGACGTAGATGATGTCGCCGAAGCGATAGAGCCAGTGGTACCAACCCGGATGGCTCACGGGAACGTCATCTGTGATGTCGACGAGGCCGATCTGGCGCGGCGGGTCAGCGGCGAGATCGATCAGCCGGAGGCGCAGCGTAGCCTCGGGCCCCGCGATCTGCTCGTTCTCGAACGTGTACGCGATCGTCCCGCGTGCGACGAAGGGGGCAGGGGAAGGCCATGTCCATGCGAACTCGCCCACGAGCCGCGGAGCAGCCGGCACGGTGAGGTCGACGTTGAGCCACATGTTGGCGCCCGAACTCACGTAGAGGTGGCTGCCGCCGTTTACGACGACGTTCGGCTCTGCGCTGCCCGGCAAGACGACGGATCCGAGCACCTGGAGCGTCACCGGATCGTGGAGCGTGAGATCGACCCTCGGCTCGGGCGCCGTGACCTTGTTCATCACGACGAGGCCGGGATCCGTCACGTGCGGCCCTTCGGCCGCCACGCCGGTGTCCCGGAGGCCGATGACGCCGCCCGCATCGAACAGATCCTTCAGCCTCCCTTCGTGCACGATCAAGGTCCGGCTCGGCAGATGGAAGATCGGTTCGGTAAGACTGGCCACCGTGTCTTCCGCCCGACTCACCGCCCTCAGCTTGCCCGACCCGTCGTCCGCGAGGCGATACGTGTAGCCGTTGGAGGCGATGTAGAAGTTCCCGTCCACCTCGAACGCCTTCGCCGGCCTCTGGAAGCGGGTCTCGAACTCGCCGTCGGGCGAGCCCTCGACCGGCGGCAACACGCGATACCGCTCCCCGCCGCGCCGACAGATGAACGCTCCTTCGTTGCGCTGCGAGTAGGCGCCGTCGGAGCCGGGATAAGGCGCCCCAGCCACGAAGCAGGCGGACCCGCCGCCAAATGCGCTGTGGCCGGTCGGCGCGCTCTCCTTGCTGATCACCTCCAACCCGGCGCCGACGACTTGGCGCAGCCGGAAGAGCTCGTGGCCGATCAAGTCGCCATTGCCGGCCAACATCTCCGTGAGCACGAGCACATCGTCCGCCGGGCCGTCGAACGCCGACCACACGATCCGCGTATGATCCGGCGAGTCGTCGTCGCGGTGCCAACGCCCGCGCTCTGTCGGAGAGGGCATCGCCGTGATGTCCCAGACGATGATGTCGTTACTCTCTTGGAACAGCAACGACGTGCGGCCTAGACCGACCGGGACTGACGGGACAGGCACGGACAGCAACGGGACGAGCGATCCGGGCGACCGACTCTCGAAGACCTCGATCGTCCTCGATCCGCCGGGTCGCTCGATGACCGCACCGACGCGCCCATCGGACGCGATCAGGGTGCGGATCTGGCCTGAAGGTCGGGCTTCGGCCATGCGACGGACATGTCCGTCGACGACGACGAACTTCGTCACGATGCCGGGGGGCTGACCGTCCGAGTTCAGCCCGACGTAGAAGGCGCCCCCGTCCGTCGCGACGATCATGCTGGAAACCGGGTGGCGCTCGACGAACCGCGGACCCCCCGGTGCGGCAAGATCGATGAATCGAACGACGCCGTCGTACACGATGGCGGCCGCCGACCCGGATACGAACAGCTCGTACCACTCGGGCAGCGGTGAGGCCATGAGCAGCGTCCCACGGTGGCGCGGCTCGTCGTCGCCGAGCTCGAACGCATCGAACCGCCCCTCCTGCAGACGCAACACTAGGGCGCCGTCCACTGCCAGCCGCATGCGCCGTCGATGGGCTCCGGAGGCGATAAGGTCGACGAGGTCTGCCTGCAAGCTCGGACCGGTCGAAGTGTAGGCCGTCGGCATCGGCACCGCGCTCGGCGCCGGCACCGTCCAGGGCGTCTCGCTGGGTGTCGGCGTTGGCGTCACGGTCGGGGTAGCGGACGGCACGTCGGTCGGAGACAGGGTCGGCGTCTCACTGGGCAACGGGGTCGACGTGTTTGTTTCCGTCACGGTGGGCGGAAGGGTGGCCGACGGTGTCCATGTGGCGGAGGCCGTGGCCGTCCACGTAGGGTTCGGCGTTGCCGAAGGCACCGTCGTCGACAGCGCCTCTCGCACCGCAAGCGACGGACCGTGGACATCATGCGTGGCGCCGAATCCGGCCGTCACTACCCTGATGGGATCGTTGGCCGTCATGACGAGTGGCGCGCGGCCTTGGGATGCCGACGTCGGGCTCACTAGCCCGGCAAGCGCTACGAGCGCACAGGTGATCGACGCGAACAGCAGCCCCATGCGATCGAAGTCGTTCCCGGCACGGGAACGAGCCATGGCAGGGTGTCGAGACCGACAGCGGCTTGGTGGGCATGATCGCGGAATGCCAAGACGTCGCGATGCTGAGGACGGAGCATCGAGCGAACGAAGAACGCGCTTGGCAATCAGGACCTCGAACTTCATGCCCTGGAGCTTAGCCCGCCTTCAGTCTGCCAGCAACAGCTACGGTCGGCATGACCCCTGAACGCTGACCGTTAGTCATCTTGCCCAACGAACGCTACCGTCGTTGACGCTGAATGCCGTGCAACGATCGCTACACTGTGCTGGCTGGGAGGGACGAGTGACCGAACCCATCGATGCGCTTGCGCAGGGCGTGCAGCAGATGATCGTCCCGCCGCGACGACGGGCTGTGCTAGCCGTGCTCGTCCTTGGCATCGCCGCCAAGCACACCGTCGCCGAGGGTACGCGCACGCCGCCGTCGCCGGCCCAGGGACCGAGCCCGACGCCCACCGCGACGTTCACCCCCAGCCCGTCGGCGCCGACGTCCACTCCGGATCCGACCGGGTCGCCGACATTCACGCCGACGACGACCCCCGGCCCGGGGCCAACTGTCACGAGCCGATCGGGCCTTGACCCCACGGCGCTCCCGGTGCCATCTCCCGTGGCGGTGGACGGTCCGTGGCTCGTCTCGGACATCGTTGGGCGGGCGGGGCCCGGCCTGCGCGACATGGTCGTGGCGCCGGACGGCGAGCGACTCGTCGCTGTCGTCGATGGTCGGTTGTCCGTCTGGGCGCTGGGTCCGCCAGCAGCCCGCGCGGTCGGTCAAACTGTGCTGGACGGCGTCGAGCGCGTCGACGCGCTCAGCGTGTTCTCTACGACGGTCGTCGCCGCGGCGGCGGACGGGCTGCGGTTCTTCGACGTGCGCGACCCACAGGACCCGCACCTCGCAGCGCATGTCGCTCAGGCGGTGTCCGTTCGGTTCCTCGCCGCGGACGGGCAGCGCGTCTACGCCGCGAACGACGGCGCCGATGGGCGGCCGGTCCGGCTCACGGTGTTCGACGTCGCGGCCGACGCCATGCCGACCGCGGTACACACAACGACGCTCGACGTCGAGCGGCTGACCGGGCTATTCGCAGCCCCCGGCCATCTCGTCGTGAACGGACGGATCACCGTGGAGGGCGTCACGGCGGAGCGGTGGCGGATCCATGAGACGGCGGATCTCGATGCGCTGCGCGTGCGGGCGGTTTCGGCGCCGGGTCAGTGGGCCCTCGACCTGAGCTCGACGCGCCTGCTCGTCGCGCCGGGGTACGGCTTCCGGCTGCTCTCGATCGAGGCGCCCGGCGAGCCTGTCGAGCTCGGGACGTGGTCGGACACTCCAGTAGCGCTCGCCCGGCTGGCGGGGGACGACGTGGACATGCACTACGCCTCGTACGGACCTGTGGGCGAGTTCAACGGCGCCTGGCTCCAGCGGATGGTCCGGCAGCCGGACGGCCGCTTCACGCGAACCCGCCTCGTCGACCTCGACCTTGGCATCGTCTTCGCCGGCGGGGGCACGTTCTGCGGCCAACCCGAGTTCACTCAGCCGACGAACGTGCGCTGCTTCCGTTTGGACGGTTCGCGCTCCGAGGTGTCGCTGGCCGCGGCCGCGCCGGACGGCGAGCGCGCCGTGTCGAGCGGCTGTGTGGACGCGACGGTCTACGATGGCCAGATCGTCGTCGCGTGCCGACCGAACCTCGTATGGCTCGGTGCGGACGCCATCGGACAACCGCGCGCCGTCGCGTCCGTAAAGACGCGATACGGTGCGGCGTACGTCCGCGCCGTCGGCGATCGGCTGTACGTCGTGCTCGGCAAGAGCTTGTACGGGCTGGAGCGGCGGAACGACCGCTGGGAGACGGACAGCGGGATCGCCAGCGCGGACATCGTCGTCAGCGATGGTCGCCGGCTGGCGGCCGTGTACACCGACGGTACCCTCCTCCACGTCACGGTCATCTCGGCTACGACGGCGGCACCGTCCATCGCCCGGCTTGCGCTGCCGCACGCACTGGCGGATGAAGCACCGGTCCTCGACGGCGACCGACTCTTCGTGGCGACACGTGATGCCGGGTGGCTGGTGATCGCCGGGCTGAGGTCGGGTCAGCCGGGGGTCGTAGCCACGTGGCCGGCGTTTGCGCCGGCGGGCTTCGCGGCGCGTGACGGCGTCGGCTATGTGCCGACCGGAGCGCTAGGCGCGAATGGCAGGCGGGGGCTGGTGGTAGAAGTGCACGACGTCGCGGGGAACAGCACCAGTGCCAGCCGGTGCGCTCTGGCTGAGCGACGACGCGCCGCTCGCCGCGCCGGACCGCGCGCCGGACATCGCCGTCGCCGGCACCCAGCTCGTCGTCCATCGCGGCGAAGGGTGGCTGTCGCGGATCGACATCCGCGCACCCCGGAGCCCGCGGATGCTGTGGCCGACACTCATCCCGGGGGACGACGTCACGCTCGTGCCACTCGATGACGCCCGGCTTGCCGTGCTGTACGGCGGCGATGCGATGGAGATCCTGCGCGTTGACGACGTGGCGGACCGCCCTACGTACACGACCTGGCGGCCATGGTCGCCCAGCAGGACGCCGGCGCCACTACACGCGCTGTACGACCGGCTACGCGTCGGACGTCGGCTGCCCGATAGCGGGACGGCCGGCGGCCGGTGGCTCTACGATGCCTCCCAGCCGCTCACGCCGGCGCGGGTCTCGACGCTCCCGCTCGACCGCGCGTCACGTTCGTTCCGCGAGCTGAGCGAGGACGGGCTTCAGTTGCGGACATGGTGGCCGGAGCCGAGGGGCGCGCAGCGCCTGATCCACACGTGGTGCGTTGGCGACGGCCGGTGCCCGCCCGCGGGCGGCTCGCCGGCGCTCGTTGCGCACGTCGACGGCGAGAACGACTACGTCTACACGGTGGATACCGAGGACACCCTCCATCTCCTCCTCGTCGCGCCTCTCGGCGAGCTGCAGTACCTTCCGGGGCAGCGGCCGCCGGCGGACATCCGTCTGACAGGCCTCACCGCCGGCCCCATGCTGCGCGTGGGACGCACGCTCCTCATCGCGGGGCCGTCAGGACCGCCATACCAGGCGGACATGTACAGCCCGGACCTTGCGGCGATCGGTCCCCTGACTGGCTTGCCGGGCCCGGCGACCGACATGGTCGCCCGCGGCACGATCGCGTACCTCGCCGTCGGATCGGCCGTCTTCGCCGTCGACTTCACGCAGCCGCGCGAGCCCGTGGTGACGGCGCACCGCACACTCGGTCGGCCGGTCCGCGGGCTGCAGACGGCCGGCACGCGGCTCTACGCCTTGCTGGACGGCGCCGTCGCGGTGTTCGACGTGACTGAGGCGTCGTCGCCACTGACCGTCGGCCGTCTCGCGCTCCCAGTCGACTACCTCGCCGATCCCGCCACGGTATTCGCCGCCGTCGAGGACACCTTGTATGTGGCCGACGCCGGCGGGTTCAGCGTGCGGACCGGGCTCCGGGCGGCACCGGATGGTTACGTGCCGCCGACGGTTCAACTGACCGTCACGTCGACGCCGACGCTGTCGCCGACCGCGTCGAACGTAACGCCGCCAACGCCGTCGACTACTCCCAGCCCCCAGCCGGACGTTGCGACGGCAACAGCGATAGGGACTGCGCTGGCGGCGACAGCGGCACCCGCGACGGCAACGATCAACGGGACGCCGAGCGCGACGCGGACCTCGACCGCGACGATCACGCCGGCGGCGACGCGGACCTCGACCGCGACCGCAACGATCACGCCGTCGGCAACGTCGACCAGCTCCCCAACGGCAACCGCCATGGTTACGCCGAGGCGTACGCCCAGCGCGGCGCCGGCTACGAAGGTTCGACCGGAGGCGAAGCGCTACCTTCCGCTCGCCATCCTCCACCGCCGCCGGAGATAGTGGACTGGGTCCGCATCGTGAGCACGTCATCGAGATGAACGCGGCCCACGTCGTCAGACAACGCGGTGCAGGGCGTCCGCGTGGCGCTCATGAACGCCCGAGCGCCCGCCCCTACCGACCGCGTCAGGGAGAGTGAACATGACTGGCAATCGCCCACCCAAAGCCACGTTGCCGAGCGCTCGCCACGACGCGCACGCCGGCCGGACAAGCGAACCACACTGATCGCCACCGTCCCGACGGCGAGCGCGTCGCCGCGTCGGTGCTACGACTTCGGCGACGAGTCGGACGAGGAGATCGCCGCGATCATCGTGGCCGACCTGCTCGCGGACGAGGCGCCACAGCCCTGACGCCAGTTGATGCCAACCGTGATGCCAACCTGACTGACACATCCTGTCACATGCTGGCCGCTGGCCGCCGTTCTGGCCACCCGCCGCAAGACAAGCTAGCATCCCCTGACACAGGCTGGCAAAGGCTAAGATTCCCCTTACGTAGCCTTTGAATCCGTCAGTCCGGGTTCGAATCCCGGCCCCCCAGCCTTCGGCGGCGCACCTGCGTCGTCGCGACAGGAGTGCGGAATCGTGAGCACCGGCATCGCCCCCGATGCGCCAGCGACGGTGATCGCGCCGAGCGGTGATCCAGCCCTCGGCGGCGACATGGCGTTGGTTCACGCGCTGCGGCGGGGGGACGAGGCCGCGTTCGCCGATATCGTCCACCAGCTGCACCCGTCGATGGTGCGCTTGGCGCAGCTGTTCGTCCGCGACCGCGCCACGGCCGAAGAGGTCGTCCAGGAAGCCTGGGTCGGCGTGCTGCAGGGGCTCGACGGGTTCGAGGGACGCAGCGCGCTCCGCACCTGGATCTTTCGTATCGTCGCCAACAAGGCGCGCACCCGCGGCCGCCGCGAGGCGCGCACGGTGCCCTTCTCGGCCTTCGCCACGGAGGATGGCGACGACGATGGCGGCTCGGCCGATTCCGACCGATTCTGGGGCCTCGGCAGCAGCACGGTGGGCTACTGGCAGGCGCCGCCCGAGCCGTGGCTCGATGCCGAAGGGCGCGTGCTCGCTGCCGAAGCGCGTGATGTCGTCGACGCGGCGATCGCGGCGCTGCCGGAAAGGCAGCGCGCCGTCATCACGCTCCGGGACGTGATGGGCTGGGATGCCGACGAGGTTTGTAACGAGCTGGACATCACGGCGACGAATCAGCGCGTCCTGCTGCACCGCGCCCGCACGGCGGTGCGGCACGCGCTCGAAGCGTACCTCCACGCCGCCTGAGCGTGGCACTGGGAGGCAGAACATGGCTGAAGGGATGACCGCGTGATGCAGCCCTCGATCGAACCCCAACCGGCGGACGTTCCGGACGCGCATCTGCACGGCGCCCCGCGGCTCACGTGCGAGAAACTGGTCGACGCGATCACCGACTACCTCGAGGGGGCGATGGCGCCCGACGATCTGCAGCGGCTGGAGCTCCACCTTTCCTTCTGTCCGCCATGCCAGCTGTACCTCGACCAAATGAAGCTCACGATCGCCGCCACCGGACGGCTGCGCGCGGCCGATGTCTCGGCCGAGGCCGAGACCGTCCTGATGGCGCTGTTCCGCGCTTGGGCTGCCGACGCCTGAACGAGACACCGTCCGAACCGCGCGGCCGCCGCGCCGCCGTCATCCCGATGCCACAGCAGAGATGCCACAGCAGAGTTGTCGCGCCCGATGCGCCTTCCCGACTGGCCCAAGAGCCGCTCCCTCAAATGGTTGATGCCCGGCATGCAGGTCAAGCGCTGGCTGGCCCTGCTCTTGGCCGGCATCACGGCGATGGCACTCGGGATCGCGTACACGCTCATCGACGCCTACCGGACCGTGGCGGCCCCCGGCGACGTCCAGCCCTTCCTCTTCGTCGCCACGCTGCAGTTCCTGCCTCAGGCGATGCGCGCCATCCTGTTCCTCGTCATCGGCCTCGGCATGGCGCTCGGCGGCCTGTACGGCCTGAACCGTTCGCTCCTGACCGCCGTCGCGCCCGAAGGTTCGCCGGCGCTCGTTGACATCGTCGACCGCCGGCGCCGCCGCCGTTCGGACGCCAAGATCGTCGCGATCGGCGGCGGCACCGGCCTCTCGACGCTTCTGCGCGGCCTCAAACAGCACACGGACCAGATCACGGCCATCGTCACCGTGGCGGACGACGGCGGGTCGAGCGGGCGGTTGCGGCAGAGCCTCGGCGTGCATCCGCCCGGCGACTTCCGGCAGTGCATCGCTGCGCTGGCGAACACCGAGCCGCTCATGCAGCGCCTGTTCGAGTACCGCTTCGGCGACGGCACCGAGCTGGGCGGTCACGCCTTCGGCAACCTGTTCATCGTCGCGATGACCGGCATCACCGGCAGCTTCGAGAGCGCTCTGCGCGCGTCGAGCCGCGTCCTCGCGGTCCGAGGCCGGATCGTCCCGTCCACGCTGACGCACGTCACGTTGTTCGCCGAGCTGGCCGACGACCGCGTGATGGCCGGCGAGTCCCGCGTCCCGCACGGCGAGGCGCCGATCCGCCGCGTCTTCCTCGAGCCCGACGCGCCGGCCGCCTACCCCGAAGCCGTCGCCGCGATCCTGGACGCCGACCTCATCATCCTCGGTCCGGGAAGCCTCTACACCAGCGTCCTGCCCAACCTCCTGGTCCCGGACATCGCGGCGGCCCTCGAGGCCACCCGCGCGCCCGTGGTCTATGTGGCGAACGTGGCCACGCAGCCCGGCGAAACGGACGGCTACAGCCTGGAGGACCACGTCGAGGCCCTGCGCCGTCACCTCGGCCGCCCGGTGATCGACATCGTCCTCGCCAACGACAACCTGGCGCCGCTCGAGCGCAACCCCAAGCTGCCGCTCGTCCCGCCCATCCTCGGCTCGAGCCGCAACGGCTACGTGCCCGACCTCATGCTCGCCGACCTGATCAGCGACGCCCAGCCCACCCGCCACGACCCCGACCGCCTCGCCGCCGCCATCGCCCGCCTGCTGCGCGATGCGGGCCGGCGCGGTGGCGACAGCGGGGCCTGAGACACCCGCGAAACACCCAGTTCCTATCCTGGCATCCTGAACCGGATCGCGGCGCCCGCCGCCGCCGCCAGGAGCCAACCGCATGCCGCCGCCGCCCGTTCGCCCCGCCGCACCGCTCGCCGCGCGGCCGCCCCTCGCCGCGGCGCTCTCGCCGATCGAACGGGCGGGCAACGATCCGCGTGTCGACCCACCGGCCAGCTGTCTCAGCCGCCGCGAGCGCGCCGTGGTCGTCGCGCTGTGCGAGGGGCTGGATCGCCCGGAGATCGCCTGCCGACTCCGCCGCAGCCGCAGCACGTGCGACAAAGTGATCTCGGCGATCTACCGGAACACCGGCTTCGGCACGGCCCACCAGGTCGTCGCCTGGGCGCACCGCATCGGCCTCTTCGGCGGCGCGGCGCGGTCATCGGCGGGGCCGCGGCGGTGAGCGCCGACGCGATCACGCCGCGCGCCGTCCGGATCGCGCTGCGCCAGCTCTGGTCCGACCGCACACCGGCCGACGGCCCGCTGGCCGACCTCGTCCTCGTCTCGCGCCTGCTCGATCGCCACGGCAGCCCGGTCACGCGATCGAGCCGGCAATGGGCGCTCGGCCAAGTGCTGTGCGAGACCGTCGAGGCCGAGCTCGCGCGGCGGCGGGCGGGCGGGGCTGCGGAGGACGGTCCGTTCAGCGAACCCCCGACGGCGCGCCGCGGCGCCGATCCTTCCGCAGCGCTCGAGCGCGTGCGGCTGGACTTCAGCACCGACGACGCCGCGCTCGAAGGGTGCAGCGCCGTGTACCACCTCTACCTGCGCCCCGACCTCGGCCTCTCGACCAGCCGCCTGGCGGCGCTGGTGTCCGGGCGCCACCCGCGAACGGTGCAGCGCCGCCTCGGACTCGGCCTCGACATCATCGCCCACCGTTTGCGCCTCCTCGAGGCCGGCGCGGCGGCGGAGCACCGCCGCACACAGCTGCGACACCGCCTGCCCTCCCCGAACGGCGGTCAGCTGTTCGGGGTCGACCGGATCCACGCGCAGTTGCGGACGTGGTGGGCGGACAACCGCCATTCGCCGGTTCTCGTGCTGACCGGACCGGGCGGCAGCGGCAAGTCGACCGTCGCCGCTGCCCTCCTGCGACAGCTGCTGGACGCAGAAACGAAAGCGCACGCGGCCTGGTTGCGCGCGTGCGATCGGCGTCGGCGACCGGTGCCCGGCGGGGCCGGGGTCATCGATGATGCCGGGATCGTCGACCGGCCGCTCGCCCGCCCGACGCTGCGCGAGGAGGCGCCCGCCGGGCGGTGGTCGACGGCCGTGGCCACCGAGGATCTGCGCGACGCGCGGGCGGCCAGACCCGATGCGATCGCCTCCCCGATCGGCGGCGCGGCGGCCGCCGGACGGTCTGTGCTCGCCGCCGGCCGCGCCCTCGGTTCCACCGGCGACGCGCTCATCGTCGTCGACGGCGTCGACGACGCGCGCGAGATGTGGGCGGTCGCGCGCGCCATCGCGCGCGTGGGCGCCGGCCCGCGCTGGCTGATCACGAGCCGGCTCGGATGGGGCGCCTTCCAGACGGCCCAGACCGTGCCGATGCCCGCCCTGGATCCAACCGCCGCGCTCGCGCTCTTGCGCCACGAGTGCCGCCGCCGCGCGCTGTACGGCGTCGCCGCGGCGTCGGACCACGCGCTCGACAGCCTCGTGGCGGCCGCGGCCGGACATCCGGCGGCGATCCTGCTGGCGGCCAGCGAGCTGCGCGCGGCGCCCGTCGACACCGTCGCCGAGCGCCTGCGTGCCGGCGCAGGGCGGGCGGGCGACCTGTACGCACGACTCTGGTCCGGCGCATGGCGCGCGGCTCCGCCGGCGGTGCGGCGGGTCGTCGATGTGGTGGCGGGGCTGGAGCGGGCGGGTCGGGTGGCGGATCCGGAAGCCATCGCGGCGGCCGGCGGATGGACGGGTGACGACCTCGAGGCGGCGCTGCGCGCGGGGCTTGACCTCGGGCTGCTTGCGGTTGGGGACGACGAGCGCGTTTGCTTTCGAACGCCGCTGTTTCTGGCGACCTGGCGGGCGGGCGGTTGATCGATGGCGTTCGGTGGCTCGATGGCGATCGGCCGTTTGGGCGGTCGACGGTCTTATCGCCGCTCCGCCCCGCCACCCGGCAGCACCCGCCGCGGCGCCTCCCCAAACGTCGGCCGCATCGTCGTCATCGCCGCCAACCGCGCCAGCGCCTCGGCAATCCCGCGCTCGAGCTGCGGGTCGCGCCCGGCGGCGTCGTCCTGCGGCGGGAAGCGGACCTCGATGTCCGGGACGGCACCGTGGTTCTCGAGCCCCCAGCCGACGTCGTTGAACCAGAAGCTGTACTCGGGCTGCGTCGTCGTGCCGCCGTCGGACAGCGTCTCGCGCGGCCAGATGCCCACCACGCCACCCCACGTGCGCGTGCCGATGAGCGGACCGAGGCCCATCAGCTTGAAGGCGTGGCTGAACATGTCGCCGTCGGAGCCGGACAGGGCATTGCACAGCGCGATGATCGGGCCGGCGACGGACTCGACCGGGTACGGGATCGGATCGCCCCAGCGGCGGACGTCGTAGCCGATCCGTCGCCGAGCGAGCTTTTCGAGGAGGAGCGAGGACACGTGCCCGCCGCGGTTGTAGCGGACGTCGACGATGAGCGCCGGGCGATCGGACTCGGCCAGGAAGCCGCGGTGGAACTCGGCGTAGCCACCTGGGCCCATGTCCGGCACGTGGACGTAGCCCACCCGGCCGTCGCTCGCCGCGTGAACGGCCGCCCGGTTGCCGTCGACCCACGCGCGGTAACGCAGCGCGGTCTCGTCGCGCAGCGTGCGGACCGTGAACGAACGGCCGGCGGATGAGGGCGAGGCGCCGGCGATCGCATCGCCATCGGACGGCATGGCGTCGGACGGAGCGGCATCGGACGGAGCGACACTATCGGACAGGTCGGCATCGAACGGCGCGTCGTCGGAAGCACGGCCCGCGGCATCGGCCGGCTGCGCGGCGTCCGGGTTCGCCCCTGCGCGCGCCGCGAACTCCAGGAAGACATCCGTGCCGGCGCGGAGGACCAGCGCGGCCCCGGGCGAGCGCAGCGGATCGAGGCGCTGGCCGTCGATCGCGATCAGGCGATCGCCGGGGCGGATGTCCATGCCGGGGCGCGCCAGGGGCGAGCTGGCCGCCTCGTCCCACGGATCGCCGGCGATGATCCGGCTGACGATCCAGCCTGCGCCGGCCGGGTCGGCCTCGAAGTCGGCGCCGAGGTAGCCGCGCGGGAAGTCGGGGCCGGTGCGGTAGTCACCGCCGTACTCGTAGGCGTGCGACGTGCCGAGCTCGCCCTGCATCTCCCACATCAGGTCGGAGAACTCGGCCCGGCTGGCGACGCGCTCGAGCAGCGGAAAGTAGCGCTCATAGACGTGCAGCCAGTCGATGCCGGCCATGTCGGCCGTCCAGAAGTGGTCGCGCTGCAGCCGCCAGGCCTCCCGGAACATCTGCGCCCATTCGGCCGTCGGGTCGACGGAAACGCGGATGCGGTCGAGATCGACCCAGCCTGTCTTCCGGCTGTTGCCGCCATCCGTCGGCGGCTTGACGCCCGCCTTCCCGACGCGGAGCCGCCGGTCGGCGCGGTAGATCATCGTCTTGCCGTCGCGCGAGACGTCGAACGCCTGCACGCCGTCGGCCAGCGTCTCGCTCCTGCGCTCGCCGAAGTCCCACGCGATGAGCTGGCCGCCGGCCGGCCGATCGCCCTCGGCGGTGCCGGCCGCACCCGGGATGCCGAAGGACGTGTAGAGCACCTTGCCGTCGATGCCCCGCACTTGGCCGTACGTGCCCTCAGCCACCGGGAACGCCACGATCCGCTCGGCGATGCCGTCGAGGTCGATCCGCAGCGGCGGCGGGCCGGAACCGGACTTGTCCTCCGCCTTGCCCTGCGCCTGTACGCCCGCCTGATCGCCCGCCTGATCGCCCGCGTCGTCCCCTGCGTCGTCCGGTGGCTCGCCCACCGTGTCGCGCGCTTCGGCCGGTCTCTCGCCCGCCTTGCCCCCGGCGTCGCCCGGCGTCGCGTCGTCGCCCTCCGCGCCGTCGACGGGCGCCTCGCCCGGTGCGGGCGGCATCGGGCGGAACGGGGAGTCGAGGTCGGCGCGGAGCGTCAACAGATAGGGGCGCATGCCGCGCGGGAAGCCGAGATCGAAGTGGAGGCGGTCGTACACCGGGGTGAAGTCGCGATAGGACAGGAAGTAGAGGTACTTGCCGCCGGGATCCCAGGCCGGGGCCAGATCGCGCAGCACCGGCCGGGTGACGGCATGCGCCTCACCGGTCGCGAGCTCAGCCAGCTTGATGATCGACGTCTGGGCCGAAGCCGGGAAGGCGTACGCCAGCCAGCGGCCGTCGGGCGACCACGCCAGGCCGGTGATCCGCTCGTCCGGACTCTGATCGAGGCGCTTGAGCGTCATCGTCTCGATGTCGATCGAGAGGAGTTCGAGCCGGTGGTTCGCCACCGCGACGACATCGCCCGCGGGCGAGACGGACAGCTCCGTCGGGCGGCCGAGGTCGAGGACGTCGAACCTTAGCGGGGGTGCGCTGCCGTCCATCGTGTGGATGACGAGCGTGTCCTCGCCGCCGGCGTCGCTCACGACCGCCAGGCGGCGGCCGTCCGGCAGCCACGTGGCCAGGCGCGTGCGGGCCGGCTCGGCGTGCAGCGGCAGCACCGCCCCGTCGTGGTTCCCCATGACGTACGTCTTGCCGCGCGCCGTCACGGCCACGCTGTGGCCCTTCGGGTGGATGGACCAGCCGTGCAGGTAGCGGCTCGGGCTCGCGAAGCGGCGCTGGTGCTGCGCCCGCGCGCCGGCCCACGTGATCGGGATCCGCTGCGGCTGCGATTCGTGCGGGTCGGGCGCGTCGGGCGTCAGCCGCCAGATGTCGGCGCCGGCGGTGTACACGATCGTCCGGCCGTCCGTGGCGGGCCAGCGGACGTAGTAGTCGGCGTGGTCGGTGTGGCGGGCGAGGTCCGCGCCGTCGACGGTGCAGCTGTACAGGTTGCCGACGCCCTCGTGGTCGCTGACGAACCAGATCCGGCCACCGAACCAGAACGGCCGGGCGACGTTGCCCGCGAGGGTGATCAGGCCGCGCCAATCGCCGTCGCCCGCGGCGTCGACCCAGAGCTCGCCGGTCAGACCCCCGCGGTAGCGCTTCCAGCGGGCGATGTCGAGCGCGTGGCGGCACAGCACGGCGGCGTGGCCGGCGGCCGTGGCCGGGCCGATCGCCACGCTCGCCAGCGGACCGAAGGGCAGCTGCCGCACCGCGCCGCCGTCGGCCGGCACGACATGGGCGCGGTAGAGGGCCGGGAACGGCTGTGCGGCGTTGGACGAGAACACGATCCCGGCGCCGTCGGGCGTCCAGCCGAGGACGTGCGCGTCGGCGCCCATGAACGTCAAGCGCTCGACGCGTCCGCCGCCTGAAGGCATCCGGTAGACTTCCGGCCCGCCTTCCTCGCGCCCGACGTAGGCCACTTGGCGGCCGTCGGGCGACAGCGCCGGCTCGCTGGCCATCGCCTGGCCGGCGGTCAGGCGGTGCGCCGGGCCGCCCCGGACGGAAGCCCGCCAGAGATCGTCCTCGGAAGTGAAGATCAGCACATCGTCGTGGACGGTGGGGTAGCGGTAGTACCCTTGCTCAGCCATGCGCGCCTCGATCTGCGGGTCGGGGGAAGCGTGTCGTCGGTTCCGCGCATCCCGGGCGGGCGGAGCGCCGATTGTATCATCCGATTCCGGGCCATTCGGTGTCATGATCCCTGTCGTTAGGTGGACGATCGGGCCACGCGCTAAGGTTTGGACCTCCGAATTCGGGTTCCGTTCGCCGTCGACGAGCGTCCGGCGGAGCAACGAGGTGAGCCATGGTGCCAGCGAACGCCACGGGCAGGCACGGCGTGCCGTGCAGATCCGCGCGCCCTGCGGTGCGGTCGCGGAGCGCGCGATTCGCCCGACTCACCTTGGCCGGCTTCGCCCTCGCCCTTGGCGCGGCCGCTCCGGCTCGGTCGCCGGCGCTCGCCGCCGAGCCCGGCGTCGCGTACCGCCTGGTCGACACCTGGGCCGCCCGTCCGTGGACGCCGACGGCCGGCCGCTACGGCAACATCGCCGACGTCAGCTCGGCCCCGGACGGCACGGTGTACGTCCTGGACAACCGGGACATCGCCGGCCGCGCCGCGATGCTCCACGTGCTGCGGCCGGACGGGACGCCGACGGCCTGGCTGCCGCTGCCCGACGAGCCCGACGTGGCCGATCCGCCGATCCCGTACCGTTTGGACGTCGGCGCCAACGGCAAGATCTACGTCCTTTCGATGAGCCGGAGCGAGCTGAACGACAGCATCCGCTACCTCGTCGACCGCCTGTCCGCCGGCGGGGCGCTCGAGGCCCGCTACCGGCTGACCCTCGAGCTGCCGCGCGGCTACGCCGACATCGCCGTCCGCGACGACGGCCGGATCTACCTCTCCCGGCTCGGCGCGACGCAGTGGTGCTACGAGCGCGGGTCACAGGCGCCGCGGAACATCCCGGGCGAGGACCCGAGCTTCGCCGTCGAGATCATCAGCCCGGACGGCAAGGAGCGGACGCTCCTCACGCCGCCGGAGCTGGCGGTGCCGATCAGCCTCGACGTCGACGCCGACGGCAGCGCGATCGTCGTCAACCACATCGTGCCGCAGTGCTCGCCCGGCGGGGGCGGTCCGGGGGACCCTGGCCACCCGCCGCCGCCGTCGCTGGCCCGCGGGTGGCCGTGGCTGGCGCGGGCGCAGGCCGAGGCGGTGGGCGGGGATGCCCGAGACGGCGTGGCGAGCGACGCAGCCCGCGACAGGACAGCGAGTGGATCGGCGCGGGTCGACACCAGCGAAGGCGCCGACGCGGTCGCCGGCCCGGCCGCCGCCGCGCAGGCGCCTTCGCCGATCGCCGGCCTGCTCGTCTTCGGCGGCGATCTCAAGGTGCGGGGCACGATCGAGTGGGTCGGTGCCGAGGATGTCGCCGTCGGCCCGGCCGGCCGCTACGTGGCGCGCAACGTCGAGATCTACGCGCTGCAGCCGGGCGCCGCCAACGGCGGCCTCGGCGCCGTCGAGGACGAACCGCTGTATGCCGGGCCGACGGACCGCGTGTACGCCCAGCTGTTCCTCGACCACCGCGTCCTGTCGCTCGATGTGCCGTTCACCGGCGGGCGGATGGTCGCGGCGATGAACCACTGCAGCTACCAGGGATTGCTGCGCTTCGACGCGCCCCGCGCACGGCCGTCGTCGCCCGTTCTCGTCGGTGCGCTCGACGGCCCGGAGCTCGAGGGACCGGCCTTCCCGATCCGCGTCGCCGCGGCCGACGAACTCCGCACGCTGCTCGGGCGGATGACCGTCCTTGGCACGCGCCCCAGTCAGATCTACTACAGCATCGCCTTCGCCAGCGAGAACCAGACCGCGCAGCGTTGGAGCGCCGACGGCCGGCTGACGAGCCAGACCGGGCTGTGCAGCGGTTCCGAGTCGTGGCTCGTGCGGGACGTCGCGGCGGACGGCTCGGACAGCTACACGGTGGACCCCAACTTCCTCCAGCTCCGCCCGGACGATCTCCTGCCGGCGTGGTCGTTCTGGGGCGGCGATTTCGACGACCCGACGTCCGAGCCGTTCTTCACCGCCGTCGGTGCCGACGCCGGCCGGGCAGCCGTGCTCGACGTCGGCCGCGGGCGCGTTCACATCGTCGGCCGCGACGGCGCGCTGACGGCCAGCTGGCCGGCGAACGCCGACGCGCAGAGCGTGCCGGTGGACGTGGCGCTGCGCGGCTCCAACGTCTATTTGGCCGACCAGGCACGCGGCCGCGTCGTCATCCGCGACCTCGCCGGCGACCCGGTCGGCACGTTCGACACGCACGACGGGGCGGCGGCCGTGGCCGTCGACCCGGCGGGCGAAGTCTACATCCTCGGCCGCGGCGGATGGGCCTACCGCTACCACCCGGACGGCACGCTGGTGGCCGCGTGGCCGATGCCGCAACGCGACCGCACGCCGCTCGACATCGCCGTCGATACGCAGGGCCGCGTGTTCATCAACTACGTTCGCCTCGGGCTGCAGGGCAATGGGCGCACCGGCCAGGGCACGCGCGTCCACGAAGGCGGCGTCTGGGTGTTCGCCCCCGGGCCGGCCCCGTCCCTGCCGCCGCCGCCGCCCGACGCCTGTCTCGGCGTGCCGGACAAGTTCGCCGCCCCCCGCCGCATCCCGCTGGGCGACACCGTCGACGTCACGCTGACCGTCGTCGGCCGC
The DNA here is from genome assembly GCA_016703025.1 of Candidatus Avedoeria danica. Taxonomy (NCBI): domain Bacteria; kingdom Bacillati; phylum Chloroflexota; class Ardenticatenia; order Candidatus Epilineales; family Candidatus Epilineaceae; genus Candidatus Avedoeria; species Candidatus Avedoeria danica. The sequence continues at coordinate 86,493 of JADJCV010000002.1, read as the reverse complement.
TGCCCGGGTCGCAGCACGGATGCGGACATCATGCTCCTGTTCGACACGTCGCGCTCGATGGGCTGGGAGGCCAGCCTCGATCGTGCCAAGGAAGCCGCGCTGCGCCTGCTCGGCACGCTCGACCCGGCCAAGGTGCGCGTCGGCCTGGCGACGTTCGACGACGCGCCGACGCTGCGGCGGCCGCTGTCCGACGACATCGCCGGCGTCCGCACGGCCGTGGCCGGGCTGCAGGCGCGGGGCGACACGCAGCTGACCGGTGCGCTGGCAGCCGCCCGGCTGCAGCTGGGCGACACGCCCGTTCCCGGCCGAAGGCGGCTGGCGATCCTCTTCACGGACGGTGTCGTGAAGGACAGCGATCGTGTCGGCTTGATCAAGGCGGGCGACGACCTGCGCGGCGCGGAGATCGAACTGCACGCCTTCGTCTTCACGACGTGGGAGGTGCAGACCGAGGACCTGGACGACATGAACCGGCTGGTCGGCTACGCGCGGTACCTGCACGTCGACCCCGACGAGGCCGACGTCGACCGGATCGCCGCCGATCTCGTCGGCTATCGGCCCGAGCCCGTGGCGTTCCGCGACCTGAGCGTGATCGACCGCATCCCGTCCAACATGCGCTACGTCGACCGCTCCGCCGTGCCGAGCGCCGAGTTCGACGCCGCGGCGAACACGCTCACGTGGCGCGGCATCCGCCACCATCCGGCCGGCGAAGTGCTGCGGCTGCGCTACAAGCTCCATCCGCTCGAGGTCGGCACGTGGCCGACGAACATCGAGGCGCGCGCGCCGTACACGGACGCGCTCGGCACCGCCGGCGAGCTGATCTTCCCGATCCCCGAGGTGGAAGTCTATGCCCCGCCGCGTCGGGTCTACCTGCCCTTGGCTGTCCGCACGGGCTGCGTGATCAAGCGCCGGCCGCTCGATGTGGCGCTCGTCCTCGACGCCTCGAGCAGCATGGAGGAACCGAGCACGACCGGCCAAGGGACCAAGCTGGACGCCGCGCGCGCCGCGGCCGCCGCGTTCGTGCGCCGCATCGACCCGGCCGAGGACCGCGCCGCGATCGTCGCGTTCAACCGCACCGCCCGCCGTGTCGTCCCGCTGACCGGCGACATCGACCGCCTCACGCTCGGCCTGGCGGCGATCGAGTCGGCCGAGGGCACGCACATCGACCTTGGCCTGGCCGAGGCGACCGGGGCGCTCGAGGGCCGGCGGCCGGCGGCGCTGGCCGCCGTCATCGTCCTGACGGACGGGCTGCAGACGATGCCGCCCGGCAACGCCGCGGTCGTCGCCGAGGCCGATCGCCTCAAGGCGTCCGGCGCGCTCGTCTACGCGATCGGTCTGGGCTCGACGATCGATGTCGCGCTCCTGACCGGCGTCGCATCCTCACCCGACCGCTACTTCAGCTCGCCCACCGATGCCGAGCTGACCGCCATCTATGACGCGATCCTCGCCCGGCTGGCCTGCGATCAGGCCGCCGCACCGTGAACCACAGCACCATGAACCACAGCACCATGAACCACCCCGCCGTGAACCCCACGCCGTCGCCAAGGAGGTGCCCGATGCGCCCGCTGCCCGGACTTGCTCGCCTCGCTGCCGGTTTCGTGCTCGCCGTCGCCGTCGGCGCGACGCTCACCGCGGACCGCGCCCCGGTCGGCGCCGCGCCGTTGCGCCAGGTGGCGGGCGTGCCGGACACCGAAGGCGCGACGTACGCCCTTGTCGACACCTGGGAGAAGCGCCCCTGGCAGCTCACGCCGGGCCGCTACGGCCGCACCGCCGATATCAGCTCGGCGCCCGACGGCACGACGTACATCCTGGACAACCGCGACGCGGCCAGCCGGCCGGGCGCGATCCACGTCCTCGACCGCACCGGCCAGGCGCAGCGCGTCTGGACGCTGCCCGTCACGGCGCCGCCGAAGCCGGTGGACACGACGACCGTCCTCTGGCGGCCGCAGCGCCTGGACGTCGGCGCGGACGGGACGATCCACGTCCTCGAGTTCTACTCCAGCCCGCGCCGCGACGAGGCGACGCAGCAGCTGTTCTGGGTCTACCGCGTCACGCGGCTCGCCCCGAGCGGCGCGCTCCTCAACCAGTTCGAAGTGATGCTCGAGCCACCGCGGCACTACATCGACATCGCCGTCCGCGACGACGGGCGGATCTACGTCACGCGCGCCGGCCAGAACCCGTGGTGCTACGACCCGGGCCAGAAGCCCGATCTGATGAACAAGCCGGGCGAGGAGCTGACCTACAGCATCGACGTCTACGACGCGGCCGGCACGCTGCTGGAGCAGATCACGGCGCCCGAGCTCGCCGTGCCGACGATGCTCGACGTCGGGCTGGACGGGCGGATCTGGGTCCTGTCGCGCATCCCGCCGCCGTGCGCCGGCGACCCGGGCATCGGCCAGCCGACGGCGACGCCACGGCCGTCGATTGCGCGCCCTTCGCTCTCGGATCCGTCCATCACGTCGAACCTCACGTCGAACGCGCCGTTGGCCGACCAGCAGGCGCCCGCCCCCGGTGAGTCGGTGAACGGCATCGTCGTCTTCCGCCCCGACCACAGCGTCGAGGAAGGGATCGCAGATCTGGGCGACGACGAGATCGCCGTCGGTCCGGCCGGCGTGTTCGTGTCGCGCAACGTCGACATCTTCCGCGTCCATGCGGCGGACGCGCGCGCGCCCGACGCGACGAAGCGCGCCCGCCGCTGGGTCGACGACGTGCCGCTGTTCACCGGCCCGACGGACCACGTGTACGCCGGCTTCCTGCGCCGCATCCTCTTCAATCTGGACGTCCCAGCCGACGGCCGTCTGCTGGCCAGCATGAACCACTGCTACTTCCAGGGCCTGCTCAGCTTCGACACCGTCCAAGACACCCTCCAGCCGGAGCCGCTCGTGCCGCGCCTGAACGGCGGCTACGACGCCCCCGAGCTCGAGGGCCCGGCCTACCCGCTGCGCGTCGCGGCCGCCGAGGAGGTGGGCGTTCTGCTCGGCCGGATGCTCATCGGCGGTTCGCGCCTGGACGGCGGGTCGACGAACTACAACCTCACGAACTGGACGACCGACGGCCAGACCGTGCAGCGCTGGATGCCGGACGGCCGCCTGACGTCGCAGCTCGGGCTCTGCCCCGACGCCGACATCTGGTTCGGCTCCGATGCCTGGCTCACCCGCGACATCGCGATGGACGGCAAGAAGGTGTACACGATCGACCCCGAGCTCCTGCAGGGGCGCCCGGACGACAACTGGCCGGCGTGGACGTACTGGCCGGGCGAGCGGATCATCGACGATCTCGACAAGGCTTCGTTCCTCGGCGCCGTCGCCGCCGACGAGGGCGTCGTGGCGACGCTCGACCTCGGCGCGAACAGCATCGTCCTCGTCGACGAGGCGGGCGCGCTCGTGCGCGACTGGTCGATCGACGCCGGCGGCGACATCGCGCTGCCGACGGACATCACGATGTACGGCGACCACGTCTACATCGCCGATCAGGCCCGCAGCCGGGTGTACGTCCGCGACCTGTTCGGCCGCGCCGTCACCGACTGGCCGCTGCACGACGGTCCACGGGCGATGGCGGCCGGTCCGGGCGGCGACGTCGTCGTGCTCGGCCGCGGCGGCTGGGGCCACCACTACGCCCCCGACGGCCGCCTGGTGGCCAGCTGGGCGATGCCCGACGCCGCCGTCGAACCGCGCGACATCGCCTTCGGCGACGACGGGCGGGTGTACGTGAACTTCGTCCGCCTCGGCCCGACGCTCGAGCTCGGCTGGGACAGCCGTTCGCCGATCGAGCAAGCCGGCGTCTGGGTGTTCGAGCGCCGCGCCGCACCGGTATCGCCCCCGCCACCGCCCAAGGCGTGCGTCCCGAGCCGCGACAAGACGGCCGCGCCGCGGCGGATCCCGCTCGGCGAGACCGTCCAGGTGTCGCTGACCGTCAACGGCTGGTGCCCGGGGCGCTTCGACGCCGCCGATATCGTCGTCGTGTTCGACACGTCGCGCTCGATGAGCTTCCAGGACTCGCTGACCCAGGGCAAGGCGGGCGCGCTGGCCTTCCTGGCCGAGCTCGACGGCGCGAACACGCGCGTCGGGCTCGTCACGTTCGACAGCGGCCCGACGCTGCTCTCGCCGCTGACGAACGACCTGGCCGGCATCCGCGCCCGGATCGCGGCGCTGACCGCCAACGGCGACACCCAGCTGCGCGGCGCGCTCGACGCCGCACGCTTCGCGTTCGACACGGCCGCCCCGCCGACGCCGGCCGGGACGCGCAAGCTCGTCGTCCTGGTGACGGACGGGATCATCAAGGACGATCCGCTGCCCACCGACGCCGTCGACGCGCTCGATGCGGCCGGCGTGGCGATCCACGCACTCGTGTTCCCGTCGTGGGACTTCACGAACATCCACCGCGACAACCTGGACATCGTCGTCGCCAACGCCGCCGGCGACAAGCCGGGGCGGGTGCACATGAACCCGACGGAGGCCCAGGTCGAGGACATCGCCCGCGGCCTGACCGGCTACCGGCCGGAAGAAGGGCTGTTCGAGACGATCACGGTCGTCGATCAGATCCCGTCGAACATGACGTACGTCCCGAACAGCGCGATCCCGCCGGCCGCGTTCGACGCCGCCGCGAACACGCTGACGTGGCAGTTCGGCGTCACGGCGGCGGCCGAAACGCTGAAGATGACCTACCGCCTGCGTCCGCAGCAGGTCGGAACATGGCCGACGAACGTGTACGCCGACGGGCGCTACCGCGACGCGCTCGGCAACCCGGGCCGGATCGTGTTCCCGGTCCCGGAGGTCGAGGTCTTCGGACTGAACCACCGGGCCTACCTGCCGATGGCGCTGCGCGGCGGCTGCCTGATCAAGCGCCGCCCACTCGACGTCGCGCTCGTCCTCGACGCGTCGAGCAGCATGAACGAGCCGAGCGCGACCGGCAGCGGCACCAAGCTCGACGCCGCGCGTGCCGCGGCGCGGACGTTCGTCCACCTCATCGATCCCGAGGACCGCGTGGCGATCATCAGCTTCAACACGACGGCGACGACGCACCAATCCCTGACGGCCGACATCGCCCGCCTGGACGCCGCGCTCGACGCGCTCACGACGGAGTTCGGCACCCGGATCGACCTCGGCCTGAGCGAAGGCGAACGGGCGCTGGCTGCGCACCGGGCGACGGCGCTGCCGGTGCTGATCGTCCTGACGGACGGCCTGCAGACGAACCCGCCCGGCAACGCGCCCGTGCTCGAGGCAGGCGCCCGCCTGCGGCTGAACGACGTGATCGTCTACGCGATCGGCCTCGGCAGCACGATCGACCGGACGCTCCTCGAGACGGTGGCGACAACGGTGGACCGGTTCTATGCGTCGCCGACGGATCAGGATCTGATCTCGATCTACGCCGACATTCAGGGGCGGTTGGCGTGTGATGGGCAGGGGGTGCCGGTGCCGTAGGGGGGTTGGGGGGCGGCGGCCCAAGGCCCTCTCCCCCCGACCCCCTCCCCCAATTCTGGGGGAGGGGGAGGATCACGGGTGGGGGGGGTGGTGATACAATCGGCCGGCCATCGAACCGATCTGATCCCCTACCGAGGCCCACCCATGCAAGCCCTCCCCACCCTCCTGGCCGCCCTCGAAGGCGCCGTCACCGTCTCGCCCAAGGCGCCGCCGTCGGAAGCCGTGACCGTCGTCGACGAGGCGAAGCTGCGGGCCAAGGTCGACACGCTGGCCCACGCCTCGGCGTTCGGTGACGGGGCCGAGCAGGCGACGGCGCGCTGGCTGCTGTGGGAGCTTGGCCAGGTGCTCGGGATCCGGCCGGCGTCCATTCACGACCTCTACATGGCCCGCGGTCGCGGCCTGACGCCGAACAACTTCACGGTGCCGGCGATCAACGTCCGGGCGATGGCGTTCGACTGCGGCCGGGCGATCTTTCGCGCCGCCAACGCCGGCGAAGTCGGGGCGGTCATCTTCGAGATCGCCCGCTCCGAGATCGGCTACACCGGCCAGCGGCCGGCGGAGTACATCAGCAGCCTGCTGGCCGCCGCCATCAAGGAGGGCTTCCGCGGCCCGCTCTTCGTGCAGGGCGACCACTTCCAGGTGAGCGCCTCCCGCTACGCCGCCGACCCCGAGGCCGAGCTCGGCGCCGTGCGCGAGCTGACGCGCGAGGCGATTCGGGCCGGCTTCTACAACATCGACATCGACACGAGCACGCTCGTCGACCTCTCGCTTCCGACGCACCGCGAGCAGCAACGGCTGAACGCGTTGCTGTGCGCCGAGCTGACGCGGCTGATCCGCCATGCGTCGCCGGCCACCGTCACGGTGTCCGTCGGCGGCGAGATCGGCGAGGTCGGCGGCCACAACTCGACGCCCGACGAGCTGAACGCGTTCATGGCCGAGTACGAGGCGACGCTGGCCGACGCCGGGGCCGGGATCAGCAAGATCAGCATCCAGACCGGCACGTCGCACGGCGGCGTCGTGCTGCCGGACGGGACGCTGGCCCAGGTGGCGGTGGACTTCGAGGTGCTGGCGACGCTGTCGCGGCTCGCCCGCGAGCGCTACCACCTGGCGGGTGCCGTCCAACACGGCGCGAGCACCCTGCCGGACGAGGCCTTCAGCAAGTTCGCCGAGGCCGGCGCGTGCGAGGTCCACCTGGCGACGAACTTCCAGAACATGGCGTTCGACCGGCTCCCGAACGACCTGCGCGAAGAGATCTACGCCTGGCTGCGCGAGACGAAGTCCGGCGAGCGCAAGCCGGACCAGACGGACGAGCAGTTCCTCTACAACACCCGCAAGCACGCCCTCGGCGCCTTCAAGGAGCGCCTCTGGACGATGCCCGAGCCCGACCGCGCCGTGATCCGCGACGCCTGGGAAGCGCAGTTCAAGCTGCTCTTCGAACGCCTGAACGTCGGCCGCACCCGCAAGCTGGCGGCGATGTGCGATCCGGGACCGATGCACCGGGCGCTGGCCGATGTCGCAATCGACTGGACGCCGGAGGGCGGGGCGGCGGCGGTGGCGGAGGACACGAGCGATCTGGCGGACTAGGGTCCGAGCGATGAGCCGATCGCGCGGGTCCGAAGGGTCGCCCGGCATGGGGCGATGGCGGCCGACGCGCCGCGCGTTCGCCGGAGCGGTCGTCGTCGCCGCCCTCGCGTTGCCGGCGGGCGTCGGCGCAGCGCTGGGGCAGGGCGCGGCCTGCGAGGTCTCCGGCGTCGTCCGGGCGGACACGACGTGGGGCCCCACCGAGTGCCGCAGCTATGCGGTCGTCGGCAACCTGTTGGTCATGGCGGACGCCACCTTGACGATCGCCCCTGGAACGACCCTGCGGTTCGCGCCGGACACCGCCCTGCAGGTTCAGGGCACGCTCGTCGCGCGGGGCACGGAGGAGGCCCGCATCCGCTTCGAGTCGGCCCGCGCGGAGCCGCGGCCCGGCGACTGGACGGGGCTTCAACTGATCGGCGCCGGTGCCCGCTTCGATCGGATGGGCACGTACGTCAGCGGTACGGTCCTCGAGCACTGTGACGTCCGACATGCGGGCGGGGACACCGATGGGGCCGTCCTAATCGGCGGGGGCTCACCCTTCCTCTCCCATTGCACGATCGAACACAGCGCCGGCAACGGGGTGTTCAAGCGTGCCACCGCCGGCGTCGCCGAACCCGGCCCAACGCGCATTCGCGACAGCCGGATCCACCACAACGGCGCCAACGGCGTTGCGGCCAACGCCGGCGACCTCGCGCTTCTCGACAACGTGATCTCCTCCAACGGCTCGCGGGGTCTCTACGTCCGGAGCGGTAGCGTCATGCGTCTCGACTTCGCCGGCAACATCGTGCAGTTCAACGGCGAGGGTGGGCTGTACCTGGACTTCGGGTTCGACGGCGTCATCCGGGACAACGTGATCACCGATAACCACGTGGCCGGCCCGCTGAACGCGGGGATCGCCGTGATCTCGCCGCATCTCACGTCCGTGACGATCACGAACAACGACCTGCACGACAACCGTGCGCCGGACGGGCGGCGGTTCGACCTGCGGAACGCCAGTCCGAACGGCCTGAACGCCGTGCTGAACTGGTGGGGCACGACGGATCGCACGCGGATCGCCGAGCACATCGTGGACTTCGTCGACGACCCCACGCTCGGGGCGGTGACGTTCGAGCCGTTCCTGAGCGCGTCGAACGGGCGTGCGCCGACGCGGCGGCTGTTCATTCCGCTACTGGAGCGGCTCAAGTAGTCGCTTGGCCGTCGAGTACCGGCCGGCCTATCATCGTCCCTGCCGGCCGCTCCGTGCGGATCGCACCCGGATTGCCGGCAGCGCATGCGCCGGCCTAGCACTCGGCGTGGCCGAGGATGGGACGTGGGCCGCATGGCGAGCTACATCGACGCATCGATCCTCCTTGCTCCGGTCGAACCGTCATGACCCGCCGCATCATGCTCTGGTTCGCCGTCGCCATCGGCTTGGCCGCCGCGGTGGTCGTGACGAACCAGATCCTGCAGTTGGCCGATCTGGCGGCGCGCGTCAGCCCCGCACTCGGACAGGCGGTGTTCTGGGCGCTCGTCTGTGCCCTCGGCGTCGTGACCGCCGTGCCGATCGTGCTCGTCCTGCGCCTCCCGGCACCGTTGATCCCACCTGAAACGGACGACGGTCCTGAGTTCGAGCAGCACCTGGAACGACTCCGGCGCCGGCTGGCGTCGAACCCGCACCTCCGCGGGCAGTCGCTGACCTCGCGCAGCGACGTCGAGGCGGCGCTGGCGCAGTTGGATGCCCTGGCCACCGAGCGGATCAAGACGGCCGCCAGTCGGGCGTTCTTCACGACCGCGATCTCGCAGAACGGCGCGTTGGATGCCCTGGCCGTGCTCGGGATTCAGGCGCGGCTGACGTGGGATGTCGCCAAGGTCTACTCGCAGCGGCCGCGGGCACGCGAGATGGCAACCCTGTACGCCAACGTCGTGACGACCGCGTTCCTTTCGGGAGAGATCGACGATGCCGACGTGGCCGAGGCGATGCAGCCCGCGCTGTCCGCCGTCTTCGGCTCCGCGGCCGGCCTTGTGCCCGGGCTGCAGGTAGCGGCGAACATCTTCGTGAACTCCGTGCTGTCCGGCACGGCCAACGCGTTCCTCACGCTGCGGGTCGGCATCATCGCCCGCGAGCAGAGCCGCGCGCTCACGCAGCCGGCGCGCCGCACGCTGCGGCGGACGGCGCTCGTGCAGGCCAGCGCGCTGCTCGGGGGGATCGCGGTGGCCGGGGCGTCGAGGCTGTCCAGCGTGCTCTTCGCCGGGGCGTGGTCCGGAGCGGGCCGGGCGGTGAAGGGGGCGGTGACGGGCACGGGGCAGGCGGTGACGGGCGCGGTGAGCGAGACGAGCCGGCGGATCGCGTCGGCGGGGGCGGCGATGCGGGGGCGGATGCAGGTGCGCGGGGAGCCGGAGGCGGGCGGCGGCAGCGTCGGCCCGGTCTGAGGGGCGGGCGTCGCGGCAGACCATGTGTGGTTGTGGGGGCAAACCAACGGTGGTTTGGCGCCAAACCATGGATGGTTCAGCGTCAGACCATAGGTGGTTTGGGCGCGGACCACTGATGGTTGGCCGACGTGTTGTTCGCGCACATCGGCTCCCTGATCACTGGTACCCCGCCACTGAACACGCTCCCGGAGATGAACGCCTCGGCCTGACGCTCGTAACCCTTGTCATCGCGAAGGCCTCTGAACCGGCCACGGTGCTTGTAGAAGCGTTCGATCCGATCGCGGTCGTCGCTGAAGCGGTACGCGGCCACGCGGCAATCCCATCAGGCGGCAATCCCATCAGGACGAGAGACGCGGTGGCCACCTGCGCGCCCTACTGCGGCACCACGAGCATCGCGCCGCCGCATGCCGTTTGACCCCCACCAAACCCCCACCGTATGCTTGCCCGCCTTGCCCCGCCCGCTGCAGGAGCCCATCGTGCGCCCCCTGCGTCCCGCCCGCGCCGTACCAGCTGCCCTCGTCTCCCTCGCCCTCCTGGCGCACGGCGACCGCCCCGACCTCGCCGCCCGCCCGGCCGACGAGCCCTGGAGCACGAACCGCCAGCTCACGCTGAACCCCAACGGCGCGCCGCACGCCATGCCGGCCGTCGCGGCCGGGGGCACGAACGGCTACGCCGCGTGGTTCGACTGCAGCACGTTCATCCGCCAGGCGCCCGGCTGCCTGCCGTTCATCGGCTTCGGCGCGTGGACCGGCGCCGGGCCGTTGGCGCTGCAGGCGAGCGCGAGCGACAACTTCGTCGCCCGCAAGGCCTACCCGTCGATCGGCGTGGACGGGCGGGGGGCGACGTACGTCATCTGGCTGGACGGGCGGGACTTCAGCGGGCAGTTCCAGAATGCAGACAAGGCCGACGTCTACTTCAGCAGCGCGCCCGCCGGCGGCACGTTCTCGGAAAACGTTCGATTGAACGCGCCGGAAGGGTCGGCCCAGTGGCAGGATCGGCCGGACCTGCAGGTGGACGGGGCCGGCAACGCCGCGGCCGTCTGGGTGGGCGGCGGCGCCGGGGTGAGCGATGTCTTCTTCAGCTACCGGCCCACAGGCGGCAGCTGGTCGGCCGCGGTGCCGGTCGACGAGAACGCGCCGTCCGGACCGCGCCTCCAGCCACGCCTGGCGATGGACGAGGCCGGCAACGACCACGTCGTTTGGGTCGAGAACGGTTCGCTCCGCTACGCCCACCGGCCCTTCGGCGGGCGCTGGACGGCCAGCGCGCGGCTGGACGACGGGAACTGGCTCATCAGCGATCCGGACATCGCCGTCGACCCGGCCGGCGGCGCGCATGCCGTTTGGACGGGCGCCCGGTCCGCGCCGGCGAACGCGGCGCTGTTCTATACGGAGCGCCCGGCCGGCGGAGCGTGGCAGCCGCCCGTGTGGCTGGACTTCGACGCGGCCGGCTACGGGCCGCGGCGCAGCGGGTCGTCCATCGACACGAACGACGCGGGCGATGTCTACCTGGCCTGGCTGCAGCACGACCCGGTGGGGGGGCTCTTCCTCCCGGCGGGCGTCGTGCGCTTCGGCTTCCGGCCGGCCGGCAAGGCGTGGGGCGCGTCCGAGAGGGTCACGGATCGCTGCTGCCCCGCGCTGGATTACGTCTCACTGGCGGTCGACGACGAAGGCGGCGCGCACGTGGCGTGGACGGACGAGCGGAACATGCACGCGGATCCCGAGGGCTACCGGCAGGACATCTTCAGCGCATCCCGCGACCGCCCCGAGACGGCGCCGGTCGAAAAGCTCACGATCCGCGGGCGGGTGTACGGCGCGCCGGACGCGAGCGAGACCTACCCCGTCATCGGCGCACCGGTGTCTTTGATGCGCGGCCAGCGCGTCCTCCGCCGCACGCTCAGCCTGCCGCCGGACGGCGCGTACGTCCTGGACGACGTCCCCAAGCAGGACGGGCTCGTCATCAGCACGACGCTCAGCTACGCCGCCGTCCAGCCGACGACGTTCCGCATCACGTACGGCCGCACGAGCCCGCCGCTGCCCGTGCACCTGCGGACGTTCCCGATGCAGCTCGCCGAGGCCGAGGGCGACGTCACGCGGAACCTCGCGTTCACCGCGCCATCGAACTTCGACATCGACGCGCGCATCCAGCCCGACGACCTCGGGTCGCTGGCCGTGGCGTACTTCCACACCCGCCAGGCGGCGCTGCTGGCCGAGGCGCTCGGCCAGACGCTCGACCTCAACCTGCCGGTGGACGTCGTGATGTATTCGCGCGACGCCGGCGTCTTCTGGCACGGCCCGATCACGCTCTCCGCGGACTCGGCCGGCCGCGACGCGTACATCAACGTCGAGTCACGAAGCGCCGCCAGCTACTACATGGACAGCGATCGGCCGACGAACCGCGAGTGGCACGAGTTCGGGCACCACGTCATGGCCGACGCCCTCGGCAACCGGCTGCCCTGGGCGCCGAACACGGCGAACCATTCCGGCTACAAGAACCCGTCCAGCACGGACTCGTGGGTGGAGGGCTTCGCCGAGTTCTACGCCATGCTCGTGAACCAGGAGATCGCCCGCAGCCCGCGCCCGCAGCTGTACGTGGTCAGCGGCGTGCCCCTCAACATGGAGGACAACTACCTGGCCTGGACGAACGAGGAGTTCGCCGTCGCCAGCCTGCTGTGGGACGTCCACGACGCGGCGGACGACCTCGACGCGACCCGCTTCCCGAGCGGGGCGTACCGGGACGGCGTCGCGGTCGACCTCCGCTCGCTGTGGGAGCTGCTGACGCGCGACTGGGGCCAGGGGATCGGCCGCCCATCGCACGCTCCGGCCGGCTACGGCCACATCCTGGACGTGAAGCACTTGTTCGACGTCCTCACGGCGGCCGATGTCGGGTCGCAGATTCCGCCGGGCGAAAGCCTCACGCAGCTCGAAGCGCTCTTCGTCGCCCACGGCCTGTTCGACGACGCGAACGGCAACAAGGCCTACGACGCGGGCGAGGCGATCGGGCGCACGGCCGGCGCCGCGCAGCGCGGGCGGCGGAAGGCGCCCGCGCAGGCCGGATCCTTCATCGCGGCCGACGCCGTCGACGCGGCCACCGGCGCGCCCGTGCCCATCCAGGACTTCACGATCAGCCGCTGCTACGCGCCGCCCCTGGCCGAGCGCAACCACGCCTGGCGGCAGCGACTGGACGTCGCCACCGGCCGGCTCCACTTCTACGGCCCGGACCCGCAGGTCGACGCCACGGCCTACATCGTCGCCCACGCGCCCGGATACCGGCCGTCCGCGCCGCTCCAGGTGAGCAACGCCGACTACTGGGCGCGGATGGCGGCCGAACCGGCGGATGACTTCCTGCAGCACACGTTCCGCCTGGAGCGCGGGTCGGTCGCCTACCTGCCCGCCGCCCGCAACGGATCGTCGCCCGGCCCCGTCCCTGACGTCGCCGCGGCAGACGACGCGTCGGTTGCCGCAGTCGGCCTGCGCGCCGCGAGCAACGCGCAGGCCGATCCGCCCGCGGTGCGCTGCGGCGGCGGCGCGCCTCCGCCGCCGCCCACGCCCGGCCCGTCCCCCACCCGGCGACCGACCGCGACCCGCACCGCCACCGTGCCCATCCCCCCAACGGACACGGCTGCGGCCACCGCAACATCCACCGCAACAGCCCCCGTCGCACCGACGCCAACGGCGACCTCGACGATGCCGGCCACCCCGCCGACATCCACGCCATCGGTCGCCGGGACGGCCCAACGCGTGGCCGGGGCCCTCACGACGGATCCCGCCAACCGCGCCCGCACGGCGTTCGTCGCCGGCGACACCGTCTGGCTGTGGGGACTGGTCGTGAACGACGAGGCGCTGGCGGTGGAGCGCGATGTCGCGTTCCGCGTGACCTCCGAGAGCGGCTTCGTCGCGGACGGCCTGTCGTGGCAAGGCACGCTGTCCTTGCCGCCCGGCGCAAACTGGTTCCGCTTCGAACGGACGGTCGGCAACGATGTCCCTCCGGCGCTGTACGAACTCGCGGTGAAGGTGACCGCCGGCGGGGAGTCGACATCGCGCGCCAGCTCGCTGTACATCGCCAGCTCCCTCGGCCGCGCGGACGACTTCTCCGACGCCGGCAGCGGCTGGCCGGTCGGCGCATCCGACAGCTCGGCGTACGGCTATGCCGGCGGCGAGTATCGCATCGCCATCGAGAGCGCCGACAAGACCCGGTGGACGTCCGGCGGCACCCGCGGCGACGACCTCATCGTCGAAGGCGACGTGCGGGTCGACGGCGGCGTCGGCGCAGCCGCGCTCGTCCTTGGCTTGAACGACGCGGGGACGGACTTCACGATCTTCGGCATCCACAGCACTGGCCGCTACGGCCTCTTCCGAAGCACGGACAGCACCTGGCGTACCCTCGTGCCCTGGACGGATTCACCCGCCGTACCGCCCGTCGGCACGTCCGGCCACCTCATGCTCGCCCGCCGCGGCGACCGCCTGCGCCTGTTCGTCGGCGGCGCCGAAGTCGGCGCGCCCCCGGCCGAGCGGATCCCGGCCGGCCGGTTGGGTTGGTACGCCGAGGCTTCGGTGCCGGTGCTCGAGGCGCGCTTCGACAACTTCCGGGTCTACGCCCCGTGATCCGTGTTGCGCACGCTGGGCAGGAAGATGCGATGGCCGGGCGCGGCCTGGGTCGGCGGGATCGCTGGGGTCGGGCTGGGCGGTGCGGGCGTCGGATCGGGCGGTGACTGGGTCGGTGTGACGCCGGGCTCGGGCGTGTCGCCCGAGAGCCAGGGCCGGGCCTGCTTGATCTCCAGGACGTCGTCGCCGGTGATCTTGTACTCGATCTCCATGGCGAATGTCGCGTCGGCGCTCGCACCGTACAGCTTCTTGAACTCCGCGTGGATGACGCCGAGGTAGCGGCGCATCTCCTCGAGGTGCGTCTCCGACAGGAGCTGTGCGCCGTCGGCCACCTGGTTCGAGGGGCGGACGATGGTGTAGCCGCTGCCCTCCGCGGCGCCCAGGAGGATCTCCTCCGGGACCGAGAGCGCGTCCGGGTTCGTCACGAGGTTCTCGCCCACCTGCGTGTTCAGGTAGTACGTGCCCCGGGTCTGGTAGATCGGATCCGTGCTCACGCCGACCCCGTTGGCCGCCTCGCCCTCGTAGTTCGCGTGCACCAGCACGCCCATCGCGGTCATGAAGTGGTCGACGCGGTAGAACTGGCGCTCGTCGAAGGCGCGGAAGGTCCAGGTGCTGGCGTAGACCTGCTTGATGGATTTTGCGATGTGGCCCTCGTCCGGGTTGTGCGTGAAGGAGTCGTACAGGCCGGCGCCGCTGAAGCCCGGCAGGTCCTCGTTGTTCGTGCTGGAACGACAGCGAATCGGCTGGCCGACCGGGAAGGACGCCTGCATCCCGGCCAGCGCCGTCAGCATGGATGGCGGCATGTCCGCGTCCTCGATGTCGTCCCGGAGCTTCTTCAATCGCGCCTCCTGCACGTCGTAGTCACCGAGGAAGGCGGGGTCCTCGAGGAGGGCGTGGACGCGCTCGTAGAAGCCGTTGTGCTGCATGAAGGCGTCGTAGAAGGAGAACGGGACGGCGAAGCCGTCCGGAACCGTCCCCTCGGGAAAGCCGAAGTCCCGCATCGCGGCCACGTTGGCGGCCTTGACGCCGAAGCGGGTCCAGTGCTCGAAGCCGATCGCGTCGAGCGGCGCGATGTCGGTGGCGCTCAGGTCGCGAACGGGGACCTGCGGCTCCGCTGGGCGCAGCCCGGCATAGTGCGCCTCGACCTCGGCCAGCGTCGACTCGCGCAGCTCGTAGCCGTCGGCCCTGACGCGGTAGTAGACGTGCTTCCCGATCAGGGGCGCGATCGCTGGATTCGTCACCGCGCCGGCGATGTAGGCGTTGGGCACGTGGTCCTGGATCGCGCGCAGGTTGACGTGCGAGAGGGGCGTCTGCGGCACGGTCGTGATGATGCCGCCCACCCGGGGCATCTCGTTGGGGAGCGCCTCATAGATGACGATGTCCCGCGCGTTGGGTCGCGCGTTCGGGTCCATGACGGTGAGCAGCCCGTAGCCTTCGGCGACGTTCAGCGGGATGTAGGTGGTGTCGGCGTAGATGTCCTCGTCCAGGATGATCTTGACCCGCGAGGCATCATACAGCGCCTTCTCCTGCCGGTAGCGGGGCAGGGCGGCGTTCGGCATCGGGTAGTAGGCCAGGTTGTTCTGCAGCAAGGGCATGTTCTTGGCCAGCAGCTCGTAGCCCTTCTGCACGTCGGCGAAGGCGTAGCTGTCGTTCGGCTCGAACTCGAAGCGGTAGACGCCCAGGCTTCCGCTCGGGCTCACCACCTTGGGGTGGTAGACGATCTCGCCGCGCATCTGTCCGGGCGTGGGGCGCCCGCGTCCGCCGCTGGGGATCCCGATCGTGCTGGCGAAGCGACCGTGCGCCCGGTGCGTGACGGTGTTCATGAAGTAGACCTTGGGGTTGGCCGTGTTCGTGTCCAGGAGATAGAACTTCACGAACTCCAGGTCCTTGAGGTGACCGTCGATGAGCACCTCCTCGCCCTCATACGACAGGGCCTCGAAGGTCGTCCGATCCGGGATGGCGACGGCGCCGTCGACGAAGGCGATCGCGGCGGCCGGGTTGAACGGGCCGAGGCGGCCGACGTTCGCGAACTCCTCGAGGTCGTCGATGCCGTCGCCGTCGATGTCGCCGGGATCCGCGAGGGGGTACTGCACGACGCGATAGTGCGCCTGGGGATAGGCCGACAGCGGCTCGGTCAGCGTCGTCATGCCCTCCTGGCCGAGCGCCATCGAGACGGCATGCTCCGGGCCTGAAGGCAGGTCCTCGCGGAAGTAGAGCACGTAGTAGTGGTCCGGCGAAGACGTCACCTGAACGCGCACCCGTCCCGAAGCATCGACGAAGAACGCGCGCGGCGGCAGTTCTTGCGCCGCGACGCCGGTGGCCTGGAAGGTGATGCCGAGCAGGAGCAGGGCGAGGATGAGGGCACGGGTCTTCATGGCGGGTCTCCGTCATGCGGCAGAGGGCGTGTTCACGGGAACATCGCTCGTTCACAGGAACATCGATTTGCGGGGGCGATAGGATAGCGGTCGGTGGGGGGTGGGGGTCAGCGACGGCACCAATAGCCATGGCGACTCCTTGACGGACACCCTACCGACACCCTACCCCTCGCACCGCAACCCCGTGGCCTCGAGGATGCGATCCCAGCCGATGAGGGCCACGTTCGTGTCCGCATTCACGGCCGCGAAGAGCCCGGCGGGATGCCCGGGCATGGGCTGCTGGGTCGAGGCGATGCCGTCGGTGAGGCGGACGCCGGCCAGCTGAAGGCGGCCGAGGTGGGACCAACTCCGGCGGTCGAAGAACTCGAAGTCGCTCGCGTCGGCCTTCTGGTCGGACACGATCAGCCAACCGCGGCCGTCGTCGCTCCCGTCGGCGGCGCGACAGGTGAAGCGGGTGATGCCCTCGGCGTCGGACTGGAAGATCCCGTCGCCGCCGAATCGCACCTCGCCGCCGCGGCTGAACGGGCTGCCGTCCGGGCGGTAGGCGTAGATGCCGCCGCGCCGGTCCTCGTCCGGGATGTAGAGAACTTGGTCGCCGTCGTCGGCCAGCATCGTCTCGAGACTCCGCGCCGGCGCGAAGCCGCCGACCGCCGCGCCGGTGTCCGGATCGTACGCGTGGACGCGGTCATCGGCCGACACGTACAGGCGCTTGGTGCCGTCGGGCAGCGCGAGGAGCGCCAGGTTCGGCTCGGATCGCAGGTCGACCTCGCCCCGGACGAGCTGCCGCTGGAAGGTCAGCCCGGGCAGCTCGAAGACCGAGACCGTCGAGGCCGGCCGCGACACGGCGATGTAGACCTGATCCAGGTCCTGGTCCACGACGATCCCGTTGACCTGGGTGCCGGTGCCGAAGCTGGGGTGCTGCAGCGCCGGCAGCTCCCGGCCCTGAAAGGGCTGCTGCCAGACCTCCACGCGCTGGTTGCCCTTGGCGGTAACCAGGAGCAGGCTGTCCGCGGCATCCGGCGCCTCCCAGAAGGCGAGGCTGTCGATCGTGCTCCCGCTGCCTTCGAGCACGAGGTCCGGCTCGAGCTGAACGAGGCCGAACGGCTCGAAGTCGGAGGGCAACTCGGAGGTGGCGGGCGGCGTGCCGGGCGTCGCGTCGGGGGTCGTGACGGGCGTCGTGCCTGGTGTCTCCCTGGTGGCAGGGGGATCGGTGGCCGGGGCGGCGGATGGGGGGGCAAACGGCGTCGGCAGGTCGGGGAAGGCCGAGCGCAGGAGGATCGGCAGTTGGATGCGGCACTCGGTCGCCTGAGCGACGACAGCGGGGCGGGCGGGTTGGGCGGCTCCGGCGGCATCGTTGTCTTCGGCGTTCGCCGCGGGGTCGTGCGGATGGCGCGCAGCGGCAGCCAGGATGCCGATGACCAAGGCGAGCAGGGCGAACCGAGGGCCGGTGGAGAGTGGCCCGAGCGTTGGCTTCATCCCGGCCGTCCGCAATGCGGGGTTTCCCGGGGCGGCGTCATACGGACAACCTACTCCAGGACGCGGCGCTGGGTCAACCCGAGCACGTTGGCCGACGCCAGGGGCCGAGGCCCCTGGCTTGTTCATGACGAAGCCCGCACACGTGCGGGCTCGACGCAGGTTGGCGTACGCAGAATCCGCCCGCCCTGCATGTGCTACCATCGCCCCCATGCCCCCCCGCCGCCCGCACCGCCCCGCCCCCCCCTCGCGGCTCACGACGGCCGGCCGGATCGGGATCGTCGTTGTGCTGGCCGGCGTCGTACTGGCGCGCACCCGGCTCCTCACGCGCGACGGCTTCGGTGGCCGCGACGACGACATGTCCATCCGCGTCGCGCCAACGAGCGCACTCGGCCTGCCGCCTGCCGGACCGACACGCGCCCAGCCGACGGCCGCCGTGACCACGCCCGCCGTGTTGACGACGCGTGTTGCGCCGTCGCCCGGCGCGCAAGTACCATCGGAAGATGCCGGCGACCGCCTGGTCTCGGAAGTCACCGTGCACGACCACGTCGTCCGGGAGTGGCTGCGGCCGCAGCCCGGTCTCGACCTCGAACAGCCGATCGTGACGATCCGTGCGGACGGTGTGCCGGAGACCGTCCTCGACTGGACGCGCCTCGACGACCGCACCGGCACCGACGTCACGGGCGACGCCCGGTCCGAGATCGTCGTCGAGCGCGACACCGGCGGCATGGGGTGCTGCTGGTCGCTTCAGATCTTCCAGGTCGACCCGGCACCGCCTGCCTTGCGGGCCATCCTCGAGCTGCCGCTGTCGCGCTGCCGCGGCCGGTTGGAGGACCTGGACGGCGACGGCGCGGACGAGGTGCTGACGTGCGACCCCACGATCACCGACGCGCTGTGCTCGGCCGCCGGCAACGGCGACCCGCCGGTCGTGCTGCGCTTCGTGGAAGGCAAGGGCTACGTGCCTTCGACGCCCGCGTTCGCCGATGACCTGCCCATGGCGGCGGTCGACGTACCCATCGCCGCCGCGCGGGCGGGCAGCACGGCGGGCGAGCGTGGTACAGGCGGACCGGTCAGCACGGGCAGCGCCGGCCTGTGCGCCGTGCTGCCCGCGTCCCTCGACGCGCTGTACCGCGGGCGTTCAGCCGATGCCTGGGCGCTCCTCGACGGCATCGCCGCGCCCGCGACGACGCGCGACACGATCGAACGCCTGGCAGCGGCCAGCCCGCTCTTCGTCGCCGAGAAGCCGTGACGGAAACGCCCTGACGGGCGCTGCCGCCGCTTATCGCGACGTCGGCAGCTCCCCGTACGACGACCGCCCGCCGATCGCCGCCCGCACCGCCTCGCGGTCGTCCCACGGGTATTCGACATCGCCGAAGCACAGGCTCTGCTCGTGCCCCTTCCCGCACACCAGGACGATGTCGCCCGCGCCGGCCCGCGCGCACGCTTCGGCGATCGCGGCGTAGCGGTCCGGGCAGCGGACGAATACGTGGACGTCGTGGCCCGATGGCGACGTCGGCGGGCCTTCGGTGCTCCCGACCGGCCGCCCCTCGACCGATCGCGCGTCGATCGACCCTCCGGCGGCTGTCGCGGCCCCCGCCACCTC
The DNA here is from genome assembly GCA_016703025.1 of Candidatus Avedoeria danica. Taxonomy (NCBI): domain Bacteria; kingdom Bacillati; phylum Chloroflexota; class Ardenticatenia; order Candidatus Epilineales; family Candidatus Epilineaceae; genus Candidatus Avedoeria; species Candidatus Avedoeria danica. Next base: position 67,034 of record JADJCV010000002.1, on the reverse strand, counting down.
GACCACCCCCGCCTCGCGCAGCCCGGCCGCGATCGCGTCGAGGATGTCGTCCAGATCCTCGGTCCGCGGGTCCTCGGCGGTGATGACGGTCACGTCGGCCAACCGGCCGGCGTGGTGGCCCATCGCCGGGCGCTTGCCGGGATCGCGCAAGCCGGCGCAGCCGAAGACGCACATCACCTTCCCGCCGTCGCCCACCATGCCGCGCGCCGCGCGCAGCGCCTCGTCGAGGGCGTTCGGCGTGTGGGCAAAGTCGACGATCGCCGTGAATGGCTGGCCGGCGTCGATCCGCTCCATGCGCCCGGGCACGCCGGCGACGGCCGCGACTGCCGTGCGCCAGTCGTCCGGGCCGGCGCCGAAGGCGTGGCTGGCGGCCATCGCGGCCAGAATGTTGGCGACGTTGTACGGCCCCGCCTGCGGCGAGCGGATTCGGACGGTCCCCTCGGGGGTATCGGCGGTGAAAGCGATGCCGGTGATGTCCGATTCGATGTCGCGGGCGCGGAAGTCCGCGGCGGGATTGCCGGCCCGGCTGTACGACAGGCGGCGGGCGACGGGGATGGTCGCGTAGTGGGCGTACGACGGGTCGTCGGCGTTCAGGACGGCCGTCGGCGGCAGGTCGTCGGCGGCCGCGCTGCCGTCGGCGGCCGCGACGAGCTTCTCGAAGAGGAGACCCTTGGCATCGCGGTAGGCATCCATCGTCCCGTGGAACTCGAGGGCCTCGGGCGTGAGGTTCGTCAGCACGCCGACGTCGAAGCGGATCGCGCCGACGCGGTGCTGCACGAGGCCGTGCGATGTCGTCTCGACCACTGCGATCTCGACCTCGGCGTCCCGCATCCGCGCCAGGATCGCCTGCAGGTCCTCGGGCTCGGGCGTCGTCACGTGCAGGCCGGTGTCGAGCTCGTCGTCGCCGATGCGGGCCGCCACCGTCGTGAGGAGGCCCACGCGGTAGCCGGCCGCGGTGAGGATCGCGTGGAGCAGCGTGCTCGTCGTCGTCTTGCCGTCCGTGCCCGTCACCCCCACGATCCGCATCGCCCGCCCGGGATGCCCGTGCTGCGCGGCGGCGATCTGGGCGCGCGCCAACCGGACGTCGGCCACCCGGACGAGCGTCGCGCCGGAGGGGATGGCGAGCGTCGCCAACAGCTCCGCGATCGGCCGCTCGACGAGCGCCGCCACGGCGCCGCGGGCGAAGGCGTCCGGCAGGAAGCCGTGCACGTCCTGGTAGACGCCGCGGTACGCCGCGAACAGCGTCCCCGCGCGGCAGTCGCGGCTGTCGTACGTTACGCGGCCGATCGGGACGTCGAGGTCGCCGGCGATGTCGAGGACATCGACGTCGTCGAGGAGGTCGCGCAGCGGGCGGGCTGGGGCGTCGTGAGGGGGGTGCTGGGTGGACATGGGGGGAGGGTAACGCGGGGAGTGGGGGTGGGCAAGTCGGCGGACCGGCGTGGCATGGGTCAACGGCTGAAGCCGTTGACCCGATCGCAATCGCCCCCCATCGCCCCTCATCACTGGCCCCCCCCCACCCCTCCATGCTACGCTGTCCAACCCGCGTCCCCACCCGTCCAATCGGAGCCGCACGCGCCGTGGTGCCACCCGTATACCTGCTGCTTCTCGCCGCCGCCATCGGCTACCTCCTGGGGTCGATTCCCTTCGGGATCGTCATCGGTCGGCTCCTCGGCGTCGATCCGCGCACCGTCGGCAGCGGCCGTACGGGCACGACGAACGTCTACCGCGCGGTCGGTCTGCCGGGTGCGCTCGGCACGTTGATCGGGGACGTCCTCAAGGCGGCACTCGCGGTCTGGATCGCCGGCCGGATCGTGCCCCAGCCAGAATGGCAGGCATGGGCGATGTCGGCCGCCGCGGTCGCCGCGATCCTCGGCCACAACCATTCGATCTACATCGGCTTCCGCGGCGGTGCGGGCGGGACGCCCAACGCCGGGGCGCTGCTCGCGATCTGGCCGGCGGCGTTCGTGCCGGGCATCGTCCTGGCCGCGCTGGCCTGGTTCGGCGTGCGCATCGCCTCGGTCGCGACGCTCACGATCTCGTTCTGGGCGCTCGGCAGCATGGTCTATCGTGTCGCGGTGACCGGCAGCTCGCCCGGCTACCTGCTCTACGGCTTCGGCCAGCTCGCGCTGATCATCTGGGCGCTGCGCCCGAACATCGCCCGGCTGGTGCGCGGTGAGGAGCGCCGCATCGAGCTCTCACGGGACGCCCTTGCCGGGCGACCGCCGCGATGAACGCCACCACCCTCACCCGCTGGCTGGGCGCGACGCTCGGCTTGGTGGCCGTCGTTTGGGTCGACGGCCGCTTCGGCCACCTCGCTGCGGTCGCCTTACTCATGCTGCTCATGTTGGCGGTCGCCGTCTGGGGCGGCCACGGCCGGGCGCACCCTTGAGGGTGCTCGTCGTCGGAGCGGGCGCACTGGGCTCGTGGGTCGGCGCGCAGCTCGAGCGCGGCGGGGCCGACGTGACGCTCGTCGCGCGCGGACCGCACGGCGCGGCGATGGCGGCGGACGGACTCGAGATCGTCTCGGCGGGCGAAGTCGTTCGGACGCGGCCCAAGGTCGTCGGCGCGGTGCGCGAGGCGTTCGGCCCGCCGGCGTCGCCGTACGATGTCACGCTCGTGACGGTCAAGAGCTATGCCTCCGCCATCGTGGGGGCCGAGCTCGCCGCGGCGGCCGGGTCGGCCGGGTCGGCGGGTCGGGTCGTCAGCCTGCAGAACGGCGTCGGCAACGAGGCCGTCCTGGCAGCGGCCATCGCACACGCTTCACCGGCGCCGCTCGCGGTGCGCGCGGCCGAACCGTGCGCCGCGGTCGGCGCCGGCGTCGTGACGATCGGCTTGACGGTGGATCGACCCGGCCGCGTCGTCCTGTCCGGCGGCGGGGGCATCGGGCTCGAGGACGACGCCGCGGGCTGGGGGCAACAGCTGGCGGAGCGGCTGACGAGCGCCGGGGTCGCTGTGCGCCTCGGCCAGGATCCGATGGCGCTGAAGTGGTCGAAGCTGCTGCTGAACATGCTCGGCGCCGCCACGTGCGCCATCCTCGACCAGCCGCCGGCCGACGTGCTCGCCCGGCGCGACGTGTTCGGCATCGAGGTCGCCGCGTGGCGCGAGGCACTGGCCGTCATGCGAGCGATCGGCGCGCCCCCGACCGACCTGCCCGGCTACCCCGTCCGATCGCTCGCCTTCGGGGTGCGCCGGCTGCCGGCGGCATGGCTGCACGCCCTGTTCGGCCGGCGCTTGGCCGAACGGCGGGGCCGGCGGCATTCGGGCGTGTCCGCCGACATCGGCGCCGGGCGGACGTCGTCCGAGATCGAGGTGCTGCACGGCGCCGTGGTGGCCGTCGCCGAAGCCCGCGGTCTGCCGAGCCCGGCGTGCCGCACGCTGGCCGCACTCGTGCTCGGTCTGGCGGATGGGACGGTCGAGCGGGCGCGGTTCGCCGGCCGACCGGAGGCGTTGCTCGCGGCCGTACACGCGGCGGGAGGCTGAGTCGCCCATGACCGCCATCCCCGTTCCCGACGCCGTTCCCGACGCCGTTCCCGGCGCCGACGCGCACGGCCGCCCCGGATCGTACACCTTCGGTGCGGCCGGCATCGTGTGGCTGTCCGGCGCCGACCGCCTCCCCTTCCTCCAACGCCTTTCGACGAACCGCGTCGACGACCTCGCGCCGGGCGAAGGGCGATCAACGGTGCTTCTCACCGACACTGGACGTGTCGTCGACTGGGTGGCGTGCCACCATGCCGAGGACGGAACGGCGCTCATCACCACGCACGCGGCCTCGGCGCCGGTCGTCGCCGCCCACCTGGCGCGCTACGTCCTGCGGGAAGCGGTGCGCGTCACGGATGCCACCGACCAGGTCATCCACGGCCGTCTGTTCGGACCCGGCGCCGGCGCGGTGGCGGCGGCGCTCGTCGGCGTCGCGCCTGACGCCGCTCCCGGCACGTTCGCGCGCCGCGGCGAGGGCAACGGGATGGTCTGGGCACTGGCCCACACCGCTCCGTGGCCGGCCGGCGGCTGGGACATCCTCGTGCCGCTGGCGGCCACGAGCGAGGCCGTGGTCGCGGACTGCACTGCGCGCGGGCTGGCACCGGCCACCGAGGCGGACTACACGCGGCAGCGGATCCGCTGCCGCGCGCCGATGTACGGCGCGGAGATCGACGGCGCAGCGAACCCGCTCGAGCTCGGGTTGATCGACATCGTCGACTTCGCCAAGGGATGCTACGTCGGCCAAGAAGTCGTCGCCCGCCTCGACACCTACCAGAAGGTCCAGCGCCGGCTGGTCAGTGTCACGAGCGATCACGTGCTCGGCCGGGGCGATGTCCTGCGCCTGGCCGACGCCACCCCGTCCGAGACGCGACGGCGGGACGGCAGGGGCCGCGTAACGTCCGCGGCGGCGGATGGGCGCGGCCTGTTCCGTGCCATGGCCCTCGTTCCTTCCGCCTGGGCAGACGGCTCCGGCACGACGATCGTCGACCCTTCGGGCCACCCGGTGCGGGTCGCTGCGCGCGCCGACAACGCCCCCACAGACGAGCGCGCGGCCGCCCAGGACGACAAACGCGCCGAGGGCGATGCCGTCGGCGCGTGATCGAATCCTTGACGTGGTCGGACGGACCCCTTATAATCCCGACACAGGAATAGAGAGTCGCGCTTTACCCATCCCCCCTGTCCCCCGGGCGAGCGCGACTCTCTTTTCCTTTCCCCCCGTCGGGCGCGTGCGAATCGCACCGTCCCCGCCGAGCTGAGGTTGTCGTACCGAAGTGGGCGGCTTTGGCCAGCCCATTGTGCAGTTAACAACGGCCGGGGCGTACGTCTAGATACGGGTGGTCGGGCCGAACTTGCGCTTCCCCGATCGCAATTCGCCCGATTCGATCCGAAAAGACAAGGTCGATCAACTTCGATCAACAAAGACAACGCGCCCGACCGATTGGTCGGGCGCGTTGTTCGTTCTCTTGCTCGTTCTGATGTTCGTTCCGATGCTCGCCGGCCGTGCCGGCGCAGTCGATCGGATCGTCGGACTACGGCTGGCCGGAGGGGCTCTCGGGCTCCGGATCCGCGTTCGGCTGCATGTGCGGCGGCACCGGCGGCGGTGCGTCCTCGGGCGGCTCCTGGCTGCCGCCACTGCTGCCGGGATCGGCCGAAGTGCCGACGCCCGCCTGCGATTCCCCGTTCTCATCGCTCGGCTGAGCGCCGTCGTCGTCGCCGTCCGTCGCGCCGCGAACGATCGGAGCCGAAACCGGCGGCACCGGCTCGTCGGGCGATCCGGTCACCGGGACGACCGGCGAAGACGCGGCCTCGCTCGGCTCGTCCGCCTGGACCGGCACGGGCTCGGCTGTGAACTCATCGGCCGGCAACTGGACCTCGATCGGCTTGCGGTTCAGGATCGCGTCGCGCATGCCGTCGGTGCCGCGGTGCAAAGCATCGACGTCGATCGGATCACCGACGACGGCACGCAGGCGCGCGGCCAAGTCCGCATCCGTGCGGGCGATCGAGCGGATCAGGTTGCTGAGCATCCCGCGCTGCGTGTCCGTGAGCGCGTTCATCGACGTCTCGTCGGCCAGCAGCGCCTCGATGGCCTCGTCCGGTACGGTGCGGCCGGCGGCGACGAGCGCCTCGACTTCCACCAGCCGGCGCTGCGCATACTCGGTCTGGAGCGCCGAGCGCGCGGCCGGATCGAACTGGAACATCATCCGCGCGCTCTGGCCGATGATCTTGACTTGATAGAGCGCCTCGCCGGGCAGGCTGCTTGCGGCCGCGCGGCTGACCTGGGCGAGGCCGGTCACGCCGATCATCCCGGTCATGGCCAGCGCGACGGCGCTCGAAACGGCACGGCGGGCGAGCGTCGGCTGGGCCGTCAGGCCGCCGAAGATGCCGCGCCACGTGCCAGCGGCGTGCCCGGCCTGCGGCGCGGCGGCGCGCTGCCGGCTGGCGCCGTGCTGGGCGACTCGGGCCATGAACGCCGCCTTGCCGCTCGCGATCAGCTCGGGCGACGGCATGGGCACGGCGTCGGTGTGCATGGCGTGCGCGGCGCACACCACGCCCTTGAGCGGAGCGGCCGTGCGTGAGAGAAGCTCGGTGACCGGCACGCCCACCTTCACCTCGACAACCAGACCTTCCACGCGCTCGACCAGACGACGCCGCTCGGCGACGACGGCCACGAAGGCGTCCTTGGAGACATGCCGGCGCTCGGGCGGCGGGGCAAGGCGCTGCATCCACTCGGACGCAGCCAGGGCAGGACGAAGCTCGTCGGCACACTCGGGGAAGTCCGAAAGGACAACCTCGAGATCGGCGCCGGTATTCAGTTGAGCGAGGCAAGCGTCTAGCGCCTGCTCAAACTGGAATTTCACCTTGCTCCCCCAGTGCCCGCCCCAATGAGGCAAGCGCGCGATGCTGAAGCGACTTCACAGCCCCCTCAGTCTTTCCCAAAATCTGAGCGACCTCAAGGTTGCTCAGCCCGTCCACGAACTTGAGGATCACCACCTGCTGCTGGTCGTCGGTGAGTTCCGCCAGTGCCCGCCGGAGCGCGTCGTGCGCAAACTCCGTCTCGAGCGCCTGGGCAGGCATCTCCATCGACGCCACCAGCTTCTCTTCCAGCGAGACCGCTCCCTGCATCGGCTGACGCCGGAAGTGGTCCACCACAAGGTTGCTGGCGATCCGATACAACCAAGCCGAGAAGGGCACCCCACGGAAGGTGTAGGTGTCGATCGCCTCCATGGCCTTGACGAAGACCTCCATCGTGAGGTCCTCGGCCAAGGTCTGCTCCCCGACCCGATAGTAGATATATCGGTATACACCGTTGTAGTACCGCTCGTAGATCTCGCCAAAGGCCTCGGGATCGTAGTCCTGTGCCTTACGGACCAGATCGTGCTCATCCTGCACGGCGCGGTTCCTTACAAGTGTTAACGGGTGGAGATTCGGCCCGGATACGGCCCCGCATAAACGTTGCATTAACGCCCGGCGGGCGGAACCGCAGCGGGCGAGGCAGTGTGATGCCGTAGAAGGGTGGTGGTGGGGTGGGGCATCCGGCGCTCGGCCGACGCAGCTGTGGGACGAACCTATCGTACCCGACGGGCCGGGCCGCGTCAACGGGTCGGGCTGACGAAATGCCCCCGATCCGGCCAGGCGACGGCGAAGATGTCGTTGCCGACCCACCACCGCAGCGGCGTCCGCATCGCGCCGGCCGCCACGCGGCGGATTGCCGGGCGCCGCAGCGCCGGGTAGCCTCTGTTCCGTTGCGGGTCAGGAAAGCGATCACCCGGCAGTCCTTCCTCCAGAAGCTGTCTCCCGGCCTGTACCGTCGACCATTCCTCGACCCAAACGCGGCTGGCGAATCCGGCCGCCGTCAGCGCCCGCTTGAGCGACAGCGGCGACTGCTCGTTCACGTGCACGGCCCGTTCGTACGCCGAACGCGGGCTGGCGGGCAGGGCGGGCGCGACGGCGCGCAGCAGCGGATAGGCCACCCGCAGCGCCCAGCGGTTGGGCAGCGTATGGATGACGACGAAGCCGCCCGGCCGGAGGATACGTCGCACCTCGTCGAGCGTCGCACGCACCTGCCACGGCCGGAGGTGCTCGACGACGTCGAGCCAGAGCACCCGATCGGCGCAGGCGTCGGCCAGCGGCAGTTCGGTCGCGTCGGCGGCGGCGAGGGCGACTTCGCCGCGTGGGGCGACGACAGCGGACGTGGCGCGGCTGAGGCGGAGCGCATCGAGGCTGTAGTCCAGCCCGATGACGGCGGCGCCCAGCCGGGCGGCATGCGCCGCCGCCTCGCCGCGGCCGCAGCCCAGATCGACGACGGTCTGGCCAGGTTCGATCGCGGCGAGCTCGAGCGCTCGGGCCAGGCGCGGCCGCAGCCCACGCCCGCCGTCGGCCAGGAACCGTGCGTGATCGCCACCGGCCATCGCCTGCAGCAATCGGGCCGAGTAGAAGTGGGGCGATACCGGCGGGCGCGGTACTGGCGGGGGCGGTGCTGGCACGCCGGCGTTCAGGGGCGTTCGACGGCCAGGAAGGGCACGGCGATCGTCGGCGACGGGCGATGGCAGATGTCGAAGCCGATGTCGTCGACCCACACCGCCGAAGCGGCCGGCGCCTCGGACTGGCGGCGGTTGAGGAGCGAGATGTACACCTCGACGGCCGTCCCGAGGGATGCCGCGTCGACGGCATGGTGCAGCTCCGTCCAGCGCCCGGCGGGCAGCCCGCCGATCGGGAGCGCCAGCACCTGTCGCACGCCGTCGTGCGGGCGGCGGATCTCGATCGACAAGGTGTCGCCGCTCGCGAGCGGATCCGGGCGGACCCAGAGCCGGAGGTCGGCCGAAGTGATGCCGAGCGGCAGCGTGGCGGTTTGCGCGAGCGACGCGTAGCCGAATCGGTCCGCCCCACCCGGTTCCGGTCCGAGCCGGGCCGCCGCAACGCCGCCGTGCGCCGTGCCGCGCTGGACCGAGACCGGCAGGTCGCCGCCGGGCCGCCAGCGACCGAAGACGCCGTCGCCCGAGGCTGTCGCAGAAACGGCCGTCGTCGCAGTTGTGGCCGCCGAGGCCGTTATGACCGTCGTCGCCGACACGGCCGACGTTGCCGACAGCGCGGCCGTCGCCCCCACCGCTGCCGGCGCCACCTCTGCCACGCTTGCCGTCAGCGGTTCGAAGCCGCCGTCCGCGAACCATGCGGCGCACATGACGGCCGTGCCCGGCCGTGTCGGCGTCGGCCCTGAGCCGGCGGTGCGCGTCGCGGTCGGGCGAGGTGGGGCGACACTGGGCGTGGCGACACTGGGCGTAGCGACACTGGGCGTCGCGGATGGCGCTGCCGTTCGGGTGGCCGCGGCGGTGGCGGACGCCGCGGCCGTCGGATCGACGGTCTGACCGCCCGGACCGGGGCACAGCTCGAGGCGCACCTCGTCGAACCGAACGTAGCTGCGCCGGCCGTCGCCGTTGTTCACGACGCCGAAGTAGATGCGGAGCGGCTGGCCGACGAGCGGGGCGAGCGCCGCACCGACATCGAAGCTGCGGACGGTCCAACCCGGCGTCGTGGCCGGCAGGCTGACGTCACCGAGCGCCACGACGCGGCCCTGGCCGTCCATCAGCCGCACGAGGCGGCGATCGGCGTCATCGCCCGTCGACCGGAACGCGAAGCGAAGCGTGGCGCGGTCGATGCGGGCCGGCAATTGGATGGTCTGGACGATCGAAGCGTACGTCGTGCCGTTGTCCGGGTCGTCGTTGCGAAGGCCGACGAACGCGGCCTGCACGCCGGCGAGGACGTCCCAGCGGGTGCGCGCCGAGCGGTTGAAGACCCAGGCGTCCCCCTCGGCTTCGAAGCCGCCGTTCGCGATGCCGTCGATGCAGCCGGCGGGCGGGGTCGGCACGCCGGTCGAGGCGGGCGGCGGGGTTGCGCTGGCCGTCGTGCTGCGCGTCGCGGTGGGGCGGCGGGTGGGCGTGGCTGTCGGGCGGACGGTCGGCGGCGGCGTGCGTGTAGCCGTCGCCGGCACCGTCGGCTGGCCGCCCAGCTCGCTGAGGAGCGCCGCGACGCCGATGCGGATGGCGTCCATGCGGGGATAGGCGGCATTGCCGGGGCAGGCGGTGTGGCCGGGCAGCGCGTCCCGGTGGCCCATCAGGCCGTGGGCAAAGCGCGTCCCGAGAAGCGTCACGCCGGCCTGCGGGTCGACGCGGTACCGGAAGGCCTTGGCGGCGCAGAACGACACGAGCGCCGACTCGGCGGCGGCCGGCGGCCGGACGTCGGTGAACGTGCCGAGCAGCGCAACGCCGATCGAGTTCGTGTTGAACTGCAGCGCGTGGCCGCCCTGCGTGATCCGGCCGTTCCGCTCGCCGCCGAACCGGCCCTCGTACACGTTGCCGCGGTGGTCGATCAGGAAGTTGTAGCCGATGTCCCCCCAGCCGCGCGTGACGGCATGGTAGTAGTAGATCGCCCGCATGACCGTCGCCGGGTCAACCGGATCGTTCTGCGTCACGGTGTGGTGGATGATCAGCGCCTTCGGGATCGTGTACTCGGGCGGCCAGATCTCGGCGCCCCCCTGGAAGCGCAGCTGCTCGTCGGCGCCCCATCCGGCGCGTTTGACGACGGTGTCCTCGATCGAGGCGGCGGTGAGCTCGCGGTCGGACGAGGCCGACACGTCGTTCAGCGCTTCCGAGGCGGGCACGATCGGCGCGCGCGGGCCGGCGTCCGCATTGAAGTAGTGAAGGTCGAGCTGGTCGAAGGCGCGGGCGTCGGCCGGTCCGCTGAACACGATCCGCAGCTGCGCGTAGCGCCCGCGGGCCACGACGAGCCGCGTCCAGTTGTCCGTCGAGCGCGTCCGGCCGTCCTCGTCGGGCAGCATCGGCAGCCAGTCGGACCACGTCTCCCCGTCGTCGCTCACGCGGACGAGGACGTCGCCTCGGTGTTCATCCGACGCATCGGCTGCCCCATCCGGCGGATACGCGTCGCCGGTCGACGGCGTCGCCGTGGCCGCCGTGACTGCCGCGGTGGCCGTGACGGCCTCGCCCGCGGTCGGGTTGTCCGTCCAGCGGACCGCCAGGGCCATGAACGGGAAGTCGGCTCGGACGGTCGGGCTGTCGACGATCTCGAGTTCCGCGGGGTCGTCGGCATCGGCGGCGGTATCGGCATCGGCGGTCAACGATCGGATCGCGAGCGCGTCGACGGCCGTGACCGATCCGGGCGCGACGTCGCCGAAGCGGTCGGATTCGAGGCGGGCGGAGCCGGCGCGGGTTTCAGGCGGCGCGGCGTCGGCGTCGGCGTCGTCACCATCGGCGGCATCATCGGTCGTCTCGTCGGTCGTCTCGTCGGTTCCGCCGTCGGTCGCCGCGCCGCGCGCCACGGCGGCCGCGGACGGGTCGGCGGCGACGGTGGCGCCCGTATAGTAGTAGGTGATGATCTCCTCGGCCGTGGCGCCCCACTCCGCGAGGACGGCGGCGCCCTCCTGGCTGAGCCCGGCGCCGTGCCCGTGGCGGGCGTCGAACGGGTCGGGTGAGGCGACGGAGCGCAGGAAGCTCACGCTGCGGCCGCCGCAGCACGGGCTGGCCTCGCTATCGAGCGTGCGGTTCACCGTCCGGGCGAAGTACATCGTGCTGAAGAGGGCGCCGTCCAGTCGGGCGGCCAGACCGCTCGTCGCTTCGACGGCGGCGTCCGTGATGTCGTAGTGGACGGGCCGCCAGACCTGGGTGCGCGTCGTCGTGTCGACGTTGGCGTCCAGGCCGCGCTCGCAGACCGCCGGGTCGCCGGCCGAGGTCGGCATGCAGTGCGCGGCGGCGTAGGTTCGAGAGGCGATCGCCTGCGCCTTCAGCGCCTCGAAGGCGCGGCGGAAGATCCAGCCCATCTCGGCCGGGACGACGCCCTTGAGGTACTCGTCCGTGTCGAGGGCGACGATCTGGCCCTCCGGCATGAGGACGCGGATCGTGGCCGGCACCTCGTTGACTGCGAGCGAAGCGGCCAGTCGCTGCGGGTCGGCGTCCTCGGTTCCGACATCCTCGCCATCCTCGACGCTCGTCGTCGTCACGGGCACGGTCATGGTGAGCGCCGTGCGCCCGCGGATGGCGTCGACGACCTTGCGGGCATCGTCCGCGCCGGCCACGAGCGGCGGCAGCGCGACGTCGACGCGCGCCTCGCCGTCACCGATGAGCGGATCGAGCTCGCGCTCGACGACGGTGACGCCCTGGTAGCCCGGCGAAGTCACACGGATGCGGTAGGCGCCGGGCGGGAGGCTGAGGCGATAGACGCCGTCGTTGTCCGTGCGGCCGTCGGCCTCGCCGGCGCGCACGCGCACGCCGGCGAGCGGTCGGCCGGTGACGATGTCCGTGACGCGGCCGATCAGGCGGCTGCTGCCCGGATCGCCCATCGCGGTCGGGCCTCCGGGTTGAGGGGCGACGGGCTGCGCGACGACGCCGGAGGCCATGCTGAGCGCAAGGCCGGCGGCGGCGAGCGCGCCGAACGCGCGGTGGTGTGCCGCGGTCATCCGTCGACCCCATCCGCTTCGCCGCTCTGGAACAAGCGCTCGAAGTCGCCGTCGAAGTCGCTCAGAAAGGCCGTCGCGTCGAGGACGTCGTCGCGGTCGATCGGCCGCAGCCGGTGGAAGCGGCGCAGCTCGGCGTTCGAGAGTTCGCCGACGGGCTCGGTGTGGATCTGGCCGTCCTCGCTCTTGACGACGGCGCGGATCAGCGCCATGCCGTAGCACTGCTCACAAACGGCGGCCAGGTCCCAGATGCGGTCACCGCTCTGGTGCAGGACGTGGACGTTCTCGACGTGGTAAGCGCCGCGGCACTGGTCGCACCGCGCGTGGTCGACCAGGAAGCGGACGACCCGTTCCGACGTCGATTCGTCCATGGCTGCCCACCTCACCCAAGTCCGGCGCGGTGGGGCCGCGTCAGCGACCCCGGCGACCCCGGCGACCCCGGCCCTCGTCGTCCTCGTCGTCGTCGTCGTCGCCCAGGTCGGTGACGGTCACCTTGCCCCAGGCATCGTCCTCGACCGAGGTCTCGGTCGGCTTGTCGGGCACGAGCTCGCCGTCCGCCTCGACGGTCACCTTGATCATGGCGTTGATGCCCTGCATCAGGTGAATCGGCACGTTGTGGTCGCCGAGCGTGCGGATCGTGTCGTCGAGGACGATCTTGCGGCGATCGACGGGCGAGCCGAGCTGGGCCTCGAGCGCCTCGGCGATGTCGGTGGCCGTGATCGAGCCGTACAGCCGCCCGGTCTCGCCGACGCGCGCCTTGAACGTCAGGGCCTGGCGGCCGATCTGGGCGGCCAGGTCGTTCATCTCGGTGCGCTGCCGGTCCTGGCGGCGCGTCTCGGCGCGCTTCAGGTCGCCGATCTGCTTGAGCGCGCCCGGCGTGGCCAGGATCGCCAAGCCCTGCGGGAGCAGGTAGTTGCGGCCGAAACCGCCGGCGACCTTGCACAGGTCGCCCACTTGGCCGAGCTTCGGGACGTCCGTCTTCAGGATGACTTGCATGGGGAACCTCTTACAGCGACCACTCACAGCGATAGATCAGCGGGCGATTGTAGTGCGTTGGGCGGCGGTCACGCAAATCATTCGGTCGGGGGCCGTGCGGATGCAGTCCACAGGTCCGGTTGCCGCGGCGGACTCTCAGGGATCGTGATAGGCCGACTGGAACTCGCCCTAGCGCTCCAGCGCCTCAGCGAAGTGAAAGAATCGCTCGGCGTAATCGCCGTCACGGGTGCCATCGAAGCGAGCGACAAAGTGCAGATCGCTGGACTCGGCGCGGAAAGTGCCCTGAGCGGCCGACCCGAACACGTCCAGCCGGAGGACCCGGAATGCCCGGCACAGTACGCCCCAGATGCCGGCACTGTGGCCTGACGACAACCTCCCGCGTAGGGGCGACGCGAACGCGTCGCCCGCAGGCCGCCCGCCCCACACAACGCCTCGGCCGCACGGAATCCGGGGGCGGCGCGCATGTGCGTGTCTGGTGTGGGCCGTAGGGCGTTGGGGCAACGAACGGCCTGCGGGCGACGCGTTCGCGTCGCCCCTACGCGGATGGATGTCGTCAGGTCGGGGTGCCGGCATCTGGGGCGGCTTGCACAGACAGGCGATGGTGCCGTGCGATGCGCACCTCCCTCACACCCGAAACACCTTCACCGCAATCCTCTCCCTCCCCGGCCGCCCAAACGCCCGCGACGTATCGCTGTGCAGCGTCCCCCATGCGTCCGCGTCGATCTCCGCCTTCAGCGTCGTCTTCAGCGCGCTGTACGAGTCGTTGGCGCCGAGGAAGTAGGCGTGGCGGACGAAGAACGATTCCTCGTTGTAGTCCGTGTCGATGAACCAGCAGGCGATGCCGTCGGCGCCGGGGTTGATGACTTCGCCGGTCTGGGGCTTGAAGACGTCGACGCCGTTGATTTGGACGCGGAGGCGGTCGTCGGGGTCGTGCAGCAGGGTGATGTCGGGCGGCCGGGTTCGCCGAAGATGACGAAGAGGTTGCCCTTGCCCGTGTTCTTCAGGTCGTCGGCCATGTGGAGGTCGGCGTTCATGCGGGCCTTGAGGATCGGGATGCGGCCGAGCTTGGCGAGTTCCGTGGTGTGCGCCTCGCAGTTGAAGGCGCACGCAATGAGGACGTCGAACCCCCCGTCCCCCGCCTCGCGCGCGGCGGCGACGAGGTCCGATCGCTGGACGGTGCCGAACTCGGGGCCGATGAAGATCGCCGCGCGCTTCTCGACGGCGCCCTCCATGTACCGTCCCTCGCCGCTGATGTACTCGCCGGGCCACGCCCTGATGGAGGTAAAGCTGATCCGGTCCTCCTTGTGCGCCTGCTGGACGCCGGCGGTCTTGAGGATCTCCAGGATCATCCGCGGAAACGACCACTCGGTGCCAAAGCCCGACGTACCGTCCTTGAGGGCGTCGATCAGCTCGTCGTCCTCGTCCACGCCCAGGACGCGGTGCGGGCTGAGGCTGTCCACGGTGAACGGGCCGGCCACGCGGACGGTCTTGTTGTCCTGGTACGGCCGGTGGTAAAGGTACTCGAACTCGGCCTTGGCAGCGATGGACGCGTCGACCGTAAGCGTCCAGCCGGCTCATCTCGGAGCGTGTGCCAAAAAGACCCTGCCCGTCTCGCTACCTGCGACCCATGAGCCAACTGATGGACATTGACCGCCTGTACGGTGACCTAAAGCGCAACAAGTGGCCTCGCTACTTCGCCGTCTTCTGCCGCATCGCGCTCGCGCTCGGCTTCATCCCATCCGCCATCGTGAAGCTGAGGGGCGAACGGTTCACCGGCCTGCCCCCCAATCATCCGCTAGGCCACTACTTCGACGCCCTGCACCTGACCGGTTACTACTACACATTCATTGGCGTTGCCCAGCTGGCGGCGGCCGTTCTCCTGCTCATTCCGAGAACGGCGCTCCTGGGCGCGCTCGTCTACTTCCCCATCATGCTGAACATCTGTGTCCTGACCTATGCCGTCCGGTTCGAAGGAACCCGCATCGCGACGTTCATGCTGTTGGCGAATGTGTTCTTGCTGGTCTGGGACTATGACCGGCTTAGCCACGTGTTGCCGTTCAGGCGTCGCGAAGAAGTCGATTACGTCCCAGACAAGAACAGCAAGTTCCCGGCATGGTTCTTCATATGCGTGTTCGCGGCGCTGGGTTCCGTCGTCGTCGTCAATCAATTCATGTACGACATCCGGCCCGGAAACATGAAGCCCGAGTGCACGAACATGTGCAAGGGCAAGGGCAATCCGGACGACTGCCTACGTTTCTGTGACTGCATCTACGACCAGGGCCATCCACTGCATGACTGCCTGCGCGAATACGAGCAAGCAGAAGGAAAGGGTGCGGCGCCATAGGATCAATGGAGGTTGGACCACCTGGCCGTGTGACAGGCAGGGAGCGACGTGCATCCGGGAACGCCTGAGTCCCCGCATCACGCCTCACACCCCTCCGCCTCCACCTCGTCCCCCTCGTACAACACCTCCCCCTCCACCCCGCAGAACCGCGGCACCACCCGCGCCCCGTCCAGGAACCCGCCCACCTCGTCGTACAGCGGCGCGGCCGGATCGTCCGGCACCCCCACCTCGAAGTGCAGGTGCACCCCGCACGCCCGCCCGACGTCGGACTCGAACCCCAGGAACGTCCCGGCCTCCACCTCGTCCCCGACCGCCAGACCCGCGTCGTCCGTCACCGAGCCCGTCGCCATGTGCGCGTACTTCGACCACTCCCCGCGCGCGTGCTCGATCCAGACGTAGTTGTTCGCGCAGTCCCCGTCGCAGCATACCTTCGTCCCGTCGTCCACGATGTGCCGCACCACCCCGGCCTGCGCCGCCACGATGCGGTACCGCCGCAGCCCCCAGCCCCCGAACGCCCGCATGTCGTACGCCCCCGGCGGATCGTGCGTGTCCGCGTCCGCCGTGACCTCCACCTCCGTCCCGTCCGCGTACGGCAGACGGTACGTCAACGCGGACTGCGCCCCGCCGAACCCGAACGCATCGCACCCGGCGAGGGCGAACAGGAGGAACGCGGCGACGGCGAGCGGTCGGCGGCGCTTCGGCACGCGGGCTTCCTTTCGTGCGATCGGATGAGGTCTCGTTCGCCGGCGGGCGACGGCAGCGTCACGGGTGGTCGCGATGGCGGTCACGACTCGGCGATAGGATACCGCCGCGCACCCCTGAACGCGCCCGACGGATGAGTCGTTCGCTTTCGAACGTGTAGCCTTCCCTTCGCTCGTCGAACGGCTTCACTCTTCGAAGTGAACCGCTTCCCGTCGCGGGATCAACGGTCTCTCCGCACGCGGTGATCGGTATCCACCCACACCTCCGCGCGCACGACGGACGTGCAAAACGAGAGCGGGGCGACCTTGGTAGGTCGCCCCGCCCCCGGAGAGCCGGTCATGGCATCGTGGGTTGTCGATCGGATCGCCCTCTCAAGCGGTGAGTCCGGCGCCTGCGCCCGTCCACACGGGCTCGATTGCAGGCCGCCCGGCGGACCAGTGCGGGCTACGCCGCGCGCTCCTGGTCGGTCAGGATCACGGGATCGTCCGGGTGGTCGGCGTCCCAGCGCGCCTTGTAGGCCGCCAGCGGCACGGCGATCATCTCGCGGTGCTTGATGTCGGCGTGGAACGCATCGCGGTCGGCGAGCCCGCCCCGGAGGTCCTTGTCCAGCCGGATGACCGGGAACGGCGTCCCGTCCATCCGCAGGTCCTGGGAGATGAGCCCGATCCCCGGCAGCCGGATCTTGATCCCCGCCCGCCCCTGGAGGAGCGCCTGCCGCCCGAGCTCCTCGAGCACCATCCGCGCGATCGGCGCGGTGACGAGCGTCCCGACGGCCAGATGGTCCGCCAGCTCGCCAAGCTCCATCGTCCGCGAGTTCACGATCCGGGGGCGGTACGTAGCGATCGCCTGCAGCAACGTTGCCATCGATGATCCTCCTGGGATGGCGATGCCCGCGGTTGAGGTTCGGTGTGACATCGACGATTCGATGAGCCGAGCGGGCGTGGCCAGAGCGTAGCGCCCTTTCGGCCCGTCCGAACGCCGCAAAACCGCCGCGCGACCGCCGCGCAGCCGACGCTGGGGGGGCGAAACCGTCGCTTAACGGCTGTGGCAGCGCCGCGCGGCCGGCGATCGGGGTGAAGACGACCTCGGGCGCCGAGACGGCGATGTCGGCGCGGTGGTGCTCGCCGACGCCGAAGACGTGGAGGCCGAGGCGGTCCGCGAGCTCGGCTTCGGCGACGACGTTGCGGAGGACCTCGGCGTGGAGGAGGGAGCGCCGTCGGGGGAGAGGGTGACGTCGCCGAAGGTGTCGAGGCCGAGTTCGAGGGGGGTGGAGAAGGGCATTGCCAGACTGTCGGGTGCGGGCAAGGAAGGCGTTCGTCCTTGCGGGTGGAATGCGCCGAAAGGAGGCGGCGCGACGATCTGCTGTTGCGCAGGGTCGTCATCGTTGCGCCGACGTTGCCCAGCGTTGCAGCGCGTTGTCGTGCGGCTACGGCACGCGGCTCAATCGCTTGACTAGCCCTGCGCTGACTGCAAGGCCCGGATCCGCTCTGCAATCGCCTGAACCAGCCCCAACACGACCTCCGGCCTTGCGTTCAGATCCATCGTCACGACCTCGATCACCTTGTCCAGGTGGATGATCCTATGTACCCCCTGCTCCCGCTCCCCCGCGGCGTAGATGAGCAGGGCGCCGGGCAAGTCAGCCGCTATGGCGTACGCCATCGCCTGGTAGATGTCGGCGTTCCTCCCGAGTGCGTCAGCCGTCCGCTTGTACTTCACGTCGCCGACGAACACCGCCCGCTCGCCTTCCCACCATGAGATGTCGGGTTCGAGGCGAATCCGTCGGTCGTTGTCCAAGCAGAGTCGATGTCCGCTGGCGCCTTGTGGGAAGGTATGGGTCGAGAGGCGAAGCTGCTCGCGCAGCGCAACGACGACGAAGTCCTCGAACACGACGTTCATGTCGAATAGGCAGGCCATCCCGCGTACCGCGCCGTGGCCGACCTCCAGCGACGTCGCACGCAAGATCAGTCGCGCCAGCTCCACGGCCGGTCGGTAATGTGCGTTCAGCCGGTTGTACGGGATCTCCTGCAGATCGCGCGCTCGATACGTCACGTCGGAGACCGCGGCGAAGGCCACCTCGATTCCGGCCAGGGACCGCCGGGACGCCAGCGACCGGGGCCGAAGGCGGAGGAGCCGCCTGGTCGCGGCCTTGATCAACCGATTCGCCTCGATATCCTCCGTGAACTCGTCGTAGCGAACCTCGACCGGCGGCGTTCGGCCATATCGCCGGCGGATCTGATCGTCGAAGCGCACGCGGCCGCGGACGACGGACAGCGCATCCTCTTCGGTCCGGTAGCCCTGCAGCACTCCTCGCCGCAGGGCACGGTACACCTGGAACGCGAACGCCGGGATCACCGCTTCGAACAGATCGGCGCCTTCGTCCACCTCCGTCTCGTCCGGACGCCAGCCCTTCGGGTCGACGAGGTAGGACAGGAGGAAGAGCAACCGCCGGATCGGCAACTTGGGCTGGATCTCGACGGACAAGTCGCCCAGCCGGACGATACCAACCGTCGCACCCGGCCGCACGTCGAACCGATGGCGCAGACCGGGCGTCGGCTGGACGTCGA
This sequence comes from Candidatus Avedoeria danica, assembly GCA_016703025.1. Classification (NCBI taxonomy): domain Bacteria; kingdom Bacillati; phylum Chloroflexota; class Ardenticatenia; order Candidatus Epilineales; family Candidatus Epilineaceae; genus Candidatus Avedoeria; species Candidatus Avedoeria danica. Next base: position 48,490 of record JADJCV010000002.1, on the reverse strand, counting down.
CCGACGAGACGGTGCGCCGAAGTTCGTCAACCTCGTCGGGGCTCAGTGCGACGCCGAACGACGTCGCATGCTCACGAAGGCGAAGCGTCCGCACCGTTGGCCATCTCGTCCGTCAAAGTTGGAGAACCGCCCCCGCCGAGGAACGTCCCACCGGCCGACAACGCAGCACGCAGCCGTTCGAGGCCGAACTCGGCGAGCCGCGCCTCGTCCTCGATGAAGTGCTCCGCAAGATAGGGCAGGACGGCGAAGTCCCAGATCAGGTGGATCCACTCGTCGTTGAGATCGGGGCGCAAGAAGTGGCTCGGGCCGACGGCCAAGTTTCGATCGCCCAACCGCTCGTTCAGTAGGTCCACGACGTCCGCGAGCCACGAGAGGGCGGGCTTATGCCTGGCCAGCCACCGGCGCAACAAGTCTTGAATGGGCGGCCGATCGGGGAAGAACGGGACGAAGTAGAATCGTCGCCGGAGCGCGGCATCGACGAGCGCGATCGATCGGTCTGCCGAGTTCATCGTGCCGACGATGTACAGGTTTTCGGGCAGGTTAAAGCGCTGCTCGGGCGAGTATTGAAGCGCGATGTCTTCGCGGCGATACTCGAGAAGGAAGTAGAGTTCGCCGAACACCTTGGCCACGTTCGCCCGGTTCACCTCGTCGATGATCAGGACGTGCATGCGCGACGGATCATTGGCGGCCGCCGCGGCAATGCGGCGCAACGGACCTGGTGTGAGCAGGAAGCCTTGCGCGCCTCCCTTGGCAGGTCGAAAGCCCTCGACAAAGTCCTCGTAGGCATACGACGGGTGGAACTGCACGAGCTCCACGGCGCTCGTCGCACCGTCCGCATAGACCTCGGCCAGCTTGCGGGCGATGTACGTCTTCCCCGTGCCGGGCGGGCCGTAGAAGATGACCTGACGCTTCGAGCGCAGGAGCTGGTCGATCGTCTCGAGGTAAGCGAGGTCCAGCAGCTCCCTCTCGGCGAGGGCCTTCAGGCCGGGCGGCGCTGTCGGATCCCCGTTCGGGCCCGGCGGAGGCGGATCGTCCCCCTCGCCCTCCAGCGGCTCCCCCCGATACCGCCGGAACGCGTTCTGATCGGCGCGCGGCCACGCCGGATCCGGATTCCACTTCGTCACGCACCAGACGACGGACTGGGCGTCGAGCCGATCGTTCAGCACCAAGCCGCGTTGCGACGCCTCGTGGTCGAGGGCGTCGAGGAAGTTCAGCATGTGCCGGTACCTCTCCGCCTCGTCCGCACTGGCCGATGGCTTGGGATGACCTGTGAGCTCGAACGCCTTTGTGAACGCCGTGGTGACGTACGGCGGGAACCGCTCGATGTCCGTTGCCAGGTTCAGGAACGCGATCATGTTCAGGCGACTGCCCGTGCCGGAGATACCGAACACTCGGCCGCCCGCCGACGGCGTATTCGACGGCAGCGCCGCGGAGAACGCCCGGATCCGTTGGTCGACGGCATCGTCCGCGCCGCTGTCGCCGGGTGCCCAAAGCGCGACGAGCGCGGCACGCGCCTTTACCGGCTCGGTCTCGATCCACTCTAGGAAGTGAGCGTGTACGATGTGGAACGTGATGTTATTCGGCGGGCCGAACGCCCGGCGCAACACATCCTTCCAGCCCGGCGCATTGTCGATCACCGCCTGGCGGGCGTCCTGCAACCGGCGAGCGATCTCAACCTTGTAATCCCGCTCCAGCGTCGTGAACGACGTGCCCTCATGGAACCGCCGCGCCCAGTACACGAACTGCCCCCAGCGGTTCGCGGCGTCCGGCTGCCAACGCTCCCGAACGCCTGCGTCCCAGAAGTCGAACCCAGGACCGTACTCCTCGGCCAGCCGTCCACGGATCTCCAGGAGCTGACGGTCCACGTTCTCCTTGGGATCCGACACGAACGCAGAGAAACTGTCGGCGATCCGCTTCTTCACCTCGACGAGCGTCGCCGGCTCGAACGTGTCCGGATGGACAAGGTGCAAGAGGCACTCGCGCATCGCCTGACTGCCTGGCGGAACCGGCACGTCGTAGACGACGGTGCGGAACACCCACGGATCGGCAAGGGCGGCCGCCCGGCGATCGTCGTCTAGCACCTGCCACGACCTGGCGAGCGCGATCAGGAACTGCAGCTGGAAGGGCCGATAGGTCTGGTATGCGATCCCAACCGTGGCCAAGCCTCCGTCCATCGCAGCAGCTAGGTCGGTGGGAATGGCTACGGGCTCCTTCATCCATGACAACACTGTCTGGATCGCAGCACGTTTCGTCTCCCCTTTGATGTTGAGAGGCACCAGGAAGTAGACGAACAGACACTCGGCCGCGAGAAGGAGCGTGGCGTCGGACGCACCTGACAGCTGCCGCTCGAACTTCACCATGAACGGCTCAGGTGTCTCGATCGGCTGCTCAACGAACCTGGTGTGCAGATCGTCGAGTATGGCCGACGACCAGATGCTCTGCCCCGGCGAGAACAAAGAGTCATGCCGCGCGAGGGCTCGGTCGACAAACTGCTGGGCCGCGGGGTAGACGGGCGCGGATTTCGGACTTGGGCAGCGGGCCATGGACCCCTCCGTGTCGACGGTCGTGAACCCTTTGGATTCGAACGGGGATGGTAGGCGGAAGGGCGTTCGCGTTCCAGATCAGCTTCAGGACCCCTCCGATGTCCCGAACTCGACCTCCGCCCGCACAACCGCGTGGTCGCTGCCGGCGGCCACCCCGGCGGCGAGGTCGTAGCGGCAGGCACGAACGCGCACGTCCGGTGACTCGATGTTTGCCAGCCAGCGAGTCACTGCCTTGTAGGCGGCCATCTTCGCGGCGACGCCATTGCCCGCTGCGTTGGGCGCGTACCAGCTCGCGACCTGAACGGTTGTCCGGCCATCGCTGACCAAGGCAGCCAACCCGCGCTCGCGCTTGGGCAAGCCCGGGATCTCCGTCGGCCTTGTCAGCCGGAACGGTGGGCGCGCCAGCACGACGGCGCCGTGGGGCTGTGGACCGCTCGGCTCGATGCCGAGATCAGAAATCGAGTAGGTACGGCCGGCTACGAAGTCGCTGGCGACAATGTGCTGCCAGACGTGCGGCGTGACTTCTTGGAGGAGGTAGACATCGCAGTCGAGATCGCGGAGCGCTTGCACGCGGCGCGCGGCCTGGCCGCGGCCGGGCTTGCGGAGGTTCCACGAACACACGCGAAGGATCATCTTGACTCCTGCACCGCGGCGCGATTCGCTACGTCTGGAAGTTCTGGTTCGCCTGGTTCCGCTCGGCGATCCACCTCTGGCGCAGCACGTCCAGCGCAACAAGCTGGCTCGTCTCTGGGTCCGTACATCGCCAGAAAGTCCAGCCGTTCGTAGGTGGCCTTGCCCACTTCGCCGGTTTGCCGATGATCGTCATCCGCGCGCAGGCGGCAGCGGTCGACGGAGAGTCATATGCCGCGCCAGCGAACGCCACCCGGCCGTCGGGGAGGACCTCTGCAGTCAACTCGCGTCCCTTGTACCGTACTTCCAGCCGCATGGGCGGACGGACATGCCCGGCGGCGATGAGGTCAGCTAGCGACACATCTATCCGCACGGGGACTGGACGCGGCGAGTCAGTGTCCGACGGGGCCGATGGCAGCTTCACAGGCTCGGGTGCGGGCGGCGCCCCGACCGAGGCCGCCAGCTTCGCCGGGCTAGCCGGCGCCGTCGACGCCGCCGCGGTGCGATGGGTCGCGCGTCGCGGCGGCGCCTCGTCCAGCGTTTCGCTTGGGAAGGTGACCCGGACATCCGCCCGTCTGAGCGAATCGCGAATCTCCGGAGGCCGGAACATCGGCAGGCGCTTCTGGATCAACCGCACCGTGGCTGGATCCGGGTCCTGCAGCAGGCCCGTGACGACGGCTTTCACTTGACGGTCGATGAAGTGGGCCTTCCATATCGCGCTTAGTTGGTTCGCGCCAAGCTTGTCCTTGGAGAGGAGCTCGAGTGTGGCGCGCAGGGAGTCACGCCCGTGCTCATCGGAGATCCTTACCGAGCGAAACAGCTTCTCCTCGACGTCCACAGCGGCGTGCGCATTGTAGAGACGGTACTCGTCGCCATTCGTGAGGACGCACCACTCGACGCCGACCACCGTGGCATAGCCCAGGGTCTGCGCCACAGACTTGCGGTCGTTCAGGTCGACGCGGAGCGCCTTTGCCTCGATGAAGAGCCGCGGAGCTCGCATCAGCAACAGCGCGTAATCGACCGGGTTGTCTTGGGGCTTGCGTTTGTACTCCCGATCGACCTCGTCGACGTTGTGCAGGTCCCACCCGAGTGCCGCCAGCACGGGATCGATGAGCGTCGCCTTGGTATTCTGCTCGTTGAGATCTGTCCCGCGGCTGCGAAGCTGCTCCAGCCGCGCCCGCGTAGTGGCGATCACATCGTCTATGGCGCTCATGCGGCAAGGTCCTTCTCGTGCATCTCCCGGCAACGAATCCCGCACACTCTTCCGTGGCCGCTGGCGAGGTCAAGTCCGCGGGCTGTTGAGTGGAGGGCACCGTCCCTAATCGTGGCCCCGCGCGCAGCTCACGCCAACTCCACATCCGTCCGACTGAAATCGTCGCCGACGCACAGCAACGGCAGCCCGGCCAGGCGTGCCGTGGCCATGCTCAGGCAATCGCCGTAGTTGAGGCCCGCCGGATGATGGCCCTTGCCGAAGGTGTTGTAGATCGCCACCGCCTCCTGCGCATGACGGCCATCGAACGGGACCGTGGCGATGCTGAAGGCGTCGAGGAAGTGATGGAGGAGTGGGACGGCCGCCTCGCCTGCGCGCGCCGTCAGGACGACTCCCGCCTCGACGAGCGTCGGCGCGCCGACGGCGCGCACCGTGGCGCTCCACAAGCGCTCCAGCAGCGCCCCGGCACCGGCCTCACGGAACAGGATCGCGATGATCGCCGAGGTATCGAGGATCACACGCCCTCCGGCCCGTAGCCGAGGATCGCGTCCTCTTCCTCTCGGCTGAGGCGCCGGCCGAGCTCGGCGACGGGGATCGCCGGCCAGATCTCGCGCTCCATGATCCGCATCGCCCTGTCCCAGCCCGCGCTATCGCCTGGCGCTCCGCCCAACGTCAGGCGCGCCTTGCGCTCCTCGAGCGCCCGGCGCACGGCTTCCACCTTCGTCTCGCCGGTCATGGCCGCGACCTCAGCCGCGAGGCGTTCGACCCGGTCGTTCTTGATGTTCAATGCCATCGTCGCCCCGGGGGGCCCCAGGTGTTGCGCGTCGACGCCGTGGTGGCCCACCCGGTTCGCCTGCTCGACCGCGCATGAGGCGCCGCGCAGCCTCGCCATGACCTCCCCCGCCGCCCCCACCGTCTCATCGACGTCGTCCTGCGCATGCGCCAAGCTCACGAACCCCGCCTCGAACGCGCTCGGCGCCAGGTAGTGCCCGCGCTGGATCATCCCCCAGAAGAACCGCCGGAAGGCGTCGACGTCGGCCCGCTTGGCCGATGCGTAGTCGACGACCGGCCCGGGCGTGAAGAAGAAGCCGAACATCCCGCCCACGGCCGCCGTCGTCAACGCGACGCCCGCATCGCGCGCCGCCGCCGCGAGGCCGTCGACGAGCCGCGTCGAGAGCGCCGCCAGCCGCTCGTACGTCGCCTCCTCGGCCAACACGTCGAGCTGGGCGATGCCCGCCGCCATCGCCAGCGGGTTGCCGGACAGCGTGCCGGCCTGGTACATCGACCCGGCGGGCGCCACGTGGGCCATGAGGTCCGCGCGACCGCCGTAGGCCCCGACCGGCAGGCCGGCGCCGATGACCTTTCCGAGGGCGACGAGGTCGGGCCGCACGCCGTACAGCGCGCCGGCGCCGCCGTAGGCGACACGGAAGCCGGTCATCACCTCGTCGAACACGAGGAGCGCGCCGTGTCGGTCGCACACGTCCCGCAGCCCCGCGAGGAACCCCGGCAACGGCGGCACGAGGCCCATGTTGCCGGCGACGGGCTCGACGATGACGGCAGCGATCGCGTCCACGCCCGCGTTCGCCCGCGCCGCAGCGTCGAACAGCGCCTCGACCGCCGCGATGTCGTTGTATGGCGCGACGAGCGTGTCCGCCGCCGCACCCGCCGTCACGCCCGGCGAGTCCGGCAGCCCGAGCGTTGCCACGCCGGATCCTGCCGCCACCAGCAGGGCATCCGCGTGCCCATGGTAGCCGCCGTCGAACTTCACGATCTTGTCGCGCCCCGTGACCGCCCGCGCCAACCGCAGCGCGCTCATCGTCGCCTCGGTGCCCGAGCTGACGAAGCGGATGCACTCGACGGCCGGCACGGCGGCGATGATCCGCTCCGCCAGCGCCGTCTCGAGCCGTGTCGGTGCCCCGAAGCTCGTCCCGCGCCCGGCCTGGTCGCGGATCGCCTCGACGACGGCCGGGTGGCAGTGGCCCAGGATGAGCGGCCCCCACGAGCCGACGTAATCCACGTACCGGTTCCCGTCCGCGTCGACGACGTACGCGCCCTCGCCGCGCTCGATGAACAGCGGGTGGCCGCCGACGGCGCGGAAGGCGCGGACGGGGCTGTCGACGCCGCCGGGGAGGACGCGTTGGGCGGCGGCGAAGAGGCGGGCGGACGTGGCGAAGGAGCGAGAGGCGGGGGGGATCAACGGCCTACGCCCCCTGCCCTACCGCCCATTCAGCGCCGCCCGCCCCGCATATTCCGCCGACGCCCCCAACTCATCCGCGATCGCGAGCAGCCGGTTGTACTTGGCGACGCGGTCCGAGCGGGCGGGGGCGCCGGCTTTGATCTGGCCGGCGTTCGTGGCCACGGCCAGGTCGGCGATGAAGGCGTCCTCGGTCTCGCCGGAGCGGTGGCTGATCACGGCGGTCCAGCCGGCACGCTGGGCGGTGTGGATCGCATCGAGGGTTTCGGTCAGGGTGCCGATCTGGTTGAGCTTGATCAGGATGCTGTTCGCGTTCCCGCCCCGGATCGCGCGATCGAGCCGCTCGACGTTCGTGACGAGCAAGTCGTCGCCGACGAGCTGGACGGTGTCGCCGATGCGGGCGGTCAGGGCGGCCCAGGCGTCCCAATCGTCCTCCGCCAGACCGTCCTCGATGCTCACGATGGGGTAGCGCTTCGCCCAATCGGCCCAGAAGTCGACCATGCCGCCCGGCGTGAGCGACCGGTGCTCGACGGCGAGGTTGTACGTACCGCCCTCGAAGACCTCGCTCGCCGCCGGGTCGAGGGCGATGGCGACGTCCTGGCCCGGCTGGTATCCGGCGCGCTCGATCGCCTGCAGCACGAGCTCGACCGCGGCCTGATTGGACGGCAGGCTCGGCGCGAAGCCGCCCTCGTCGCCGACGTTGGTGGCCTGGCCCATGTCTTTGAGGACGCCCTTGAGCGCCTGGTAGACCTCGACGCCCCAGCGAAGCCCCTCGGCAAACGTCGGTGCGCCGACGGGCATGACCATGAACTCCTGGAAGTCCGTCGAGTTCGAGGCGTGCTTGCCGCCGTTCAGGATGTTCAGCATCGGCACCGGCAGGACGTGGCCGTTCGGACCGCCGAGGTAGCGGTAGAGCGGCAGGCCGACGGCGTGCGCGGCGGCGCGGGCGTTCGCCAGGCTCACGGCGAGGATCGCGTTCGCGCCGAGGCGTGCCTTGGTGGGGGTGCCGTCGAGCGCGCAGAGCATTCCGTCGAGCCCGCGCTGGTCGAGGGCGTCGCGGTGGGTGCCGGCGACGGCGCGGGCGATCTCATCGTTCACCGATGCGACGGCGCCCAGCACACCCTTGCCGCCGTATCGCCCTTTCACGCCGTCCCGCCGCTCGACGGCCTCGTGCGCACCGGTCGAGGCGCCGGACGGGACCATCGCGCTGCCGACGGCACCGCCGGCGAGGGTGACGAACGCTTCGACGGTGGGGTTGCCGCGGGAGTCGAGGACCTCGCGGGCGTGGACGGTGGAGATGCGGGTGGTCATCGGTCGGCTCCTGGAGAGGAAAGGTTCGCACGGACGCGGCGTTCGACGTCGCCCGTCGCGTCGCGGAGCGCCGTCTCGGCATCCACGCCCCAGGCGCGGGCGAGGGCGGCGACGGCCCACAGGGCTTGGCCGATGGATTCGGCGCGGGGGGTGGTGTCGTCGAGGGCGGCGACGGCCATGCGGAGGGCATCGACGGCGGTGGGCGGGCCCCCTCCCTGGCCGGCTTTGCCGGCCTGTCCCTCCCCCAATTCTGGGGGAGGGTTAGGAGTGGGGCCGACGTCGGTCGCGAGTTTGGCGCTCTTGCGTTGGACGGCTTGGGCGCGCATGAGGGCGGGCAATGCCGGCGGGATGTCGGCAAACGGGTCGACCGGACCACCGACGTCGCCGTCGATGTCGCCCGCGATCGACGCCGCCTTCGCCGCTTTCTCGGCCGCCTTCAGCTGATCCCAGTTCGCCAGCACCTCGGCCGGCGTGTCGGCCTGCACGTCGCCGAACACGTGGGGATGACGGCGGATCAGCTTCTCGGTGATGTGGCGGATCACGTCGCTCAGGTTGAAGTCGCCGGCCTCGACGGCCAGCTGGCTGTGGAGGACGACTTGGAGGAGGACGTCGCCCAGCTCCTCGGCCAGGAGCTCCGGGTCGCCGGCGTCGATGGCGGCGACGGCCTCGTACGCTTCCTCGAGGAGATAAGGCCGCAGGCTCTCGTGCGTCTGCTCGCGGTCCCACGGGCAGCCGTCCGGCGCGCGCAGGTGGGCGATGACGTCGGCCAGGCTGAGCAGCGACCCCGCCCGCGGCAGCGGCGGCACGCCGATCGTCGTCACGTCGTCGAACGCCTCGGCATGGTCGAGCGTCGACAGCGTCGCGGTCGTCACGGAGGGCGCCGCCGAGCCCGCGCCGGAGACGATATATATGGGGTGATCGTCCGGGTACTGGTTCTGGAGGACGAGCTTCACGTCCGAGGCGACGATCCGGCTGTACACCTGGGCGACGAGTGCCGCCTTGTCCGGGTCGACGGACGGGTGGTGCCGCTGCCCAAGCTCGGTCGCGTCGGCCACCTGCACGCCGTCGAGGGCGTCCCAGCCCAGCGCGGACAGTGTCGGCCCGATGAACGAGACGCCGGGCAGCACGACGACGTCGATCCCGCGCGCCGCCGCGAGGAGGCGCACGAGCCCCACCGTCGTCTCGCCGACCGCCGGATCGCCCGGCACGGCGTAGACCACCGGCCCGCGCGCCGCGGCGTCGACGATGCGCGCGGCGATGGCGGCGTAGACGTCCGGGAAGGCGTCGTTGGCGGCGTACAGGTCGTCGCAGGCGATGACGGTCGCGGTCGACGGGATCGCGGCGACGCCCGGGAAGCGGGTCGTCCGGACGTGGACGTCGGCGGCGGCGGCGAGGGCGGCGGCGGCGGCGAGGGTGAGGTGGTCGGGGGAGCCGGGGCCGAGGCCGAGGATGGTGATCGAGGGGTGGGGTGTGGTCACGGGGGCGATTCTAGTCGATGATGGGGGGATCAAAGGCATCAACGGCTGACGCCGTTGATGCCCCCGCGCTCCGCCCCCTCCCACAATCCCCTCATCCCCCATGCGTATAATCGCCCCCATGTCCATCACCCCCCTCGAGCGCATCCTCCTCGAGCGCCGCCTCACGCGCCTGCGTGCCCGCAAGAGCCGCCTCGGCGTGCTCGTCGCGGCCGTCGCCGGCGTGCCGGCGGCCATCGCGGCCGTCGGGTTGGCGGCGGCGGGCATCGCGTACGCGACGCTGTCGGGCGAGCTGAGAGAGAATCTGGCGCACATCCAGAACCTCGAGGAGCGCACGACGTTCGAGACGACGAACATCCTCGACCGGCAGGGCGTGCTGCTGCGGCAGGTGATCGGCGAGGGGCGGCGGACGTACGTGCCGCTCGCGCAGATCGCGTCGTTCGTCGTGAAGGGCACGATCGCCGTCGAGGACGAGACGTTCGAGCGGAACCCGGGCATCGACGTCGAGGGGATCGCGCGGGCGGTGCTCGGCGAGGTTCGGGCGCTCGGGGAACGCACGCTCGGCGACGCCGAGGCGACGTCGAGCGGCGGGGGCGGGAGCACGATCACGCAGCAGTTCGTGCGGCACGTGGCCTTCACGAACGAGGAGCGCCTGGCGCGGAGCTACAAGCGCAAGGCCAAGGAGCTCGTGCTGGCGGTCATGCTGACGCGACAGTACAGCAAGGACCAGATCCTGGAGTGGTACCTCAACGAGATCTACTACGGCAATCTGGCCTACGGCATCGAGGCGGCGGCCCTGACCGTGTTCGACAAGAGCGCCGTCGACCTGAACCTGGCCGAGGCTGCGCTCCTCATCGGCCTGCCGCAGGCGCCCCGCTACTACGACCCGCTCGACCCGGACCCCGAGGTCCAGGAGCGCGTGAAGGACCGGCAGCGCGTCGTCCTGAACCTGATGGCCGAGCGCAAGGTGATCACGCAGGCCGAGGCGGACCGGGCGATGAAGACGAACCTCACGTTCCGCAAGCCGGACAACGACCGCTTCGAGGCGCCGCACTTCGTCGTCCACGTCGAGAAGGTCATCGAGGATCTCGTCGGCTCGGACCGGCTGGCCCGCGGCGGGCTGAACGTGGTCACGACGCTCGACCTCGAGACGCAGCGAATGGCGCAGGCGGAGGTCTCCGAGCAGGTCGCCAAGCTGGCCGAGGCGCAGCACCTGACGAACGGCGCCGTCGTGGCGATGGAGCCGCGGACCGGGCAGGTCATCGCGATGGTCGGCAGCGCCGACTACTGGAACGACGCGATCGACGGGCGGGTGAACGTGGCCGTCCGGGAGCGCCAGCCCGGCTCGAGCATCAAGCCGCTGACGTTCGTGACCGCCATCGCCAACGGCATGTCGCCCGCGACGCTGATCTGGGACGTGCCGTGGAAGCTCTACCCGAACGGCGTGCTCTACGAGCCCAAGAACTACGACGACACGTTCCACGGCCCGGTGCGCCTCCGAACGGCGCTCGCGAACTCCTACAACATCCCGGCCCTCAAGGTCCTCGACCGGATCACCCCCCACCCGGACCACAAGGACGATGCCGGCAAGGCGGGCGTCGAGCTGACCGTCGAGACGGCGCACAAGATGGGGATCACCGGCCTGCAGCGCGACCCGTGGGACTACGGCCTCTCGCTCACGCTCGGCGGCGGCGAGGTCACGCTGCTCGACCTGACGACGGCCTACGGAACGCTCGCCAACATGGGCGAGCTGATCCGGCCGCACACCGTCCTGACGATCACCGACACCGCCGGCAAGATCCTCTACAGCCTGAAGGACGATACGAAGGCCCTCGAGCCCGAGCCCGCCGTCGACCCGGGCGCCGCCTATATCGTCACCCAGTTCCTGGCGGACAACGACGCCCGCGCCCCGGCCTTCGGCAGCCGCTCGCCGCTCTACCTCGGCGTGGCCGCCGCCGCCAAGACCGGCACCACGAACGACTATCGAGACAACTGGACGCTCGGCTACACCCCGAGCCTCGTCGTCGGCGTCTGGGCCGGCAACAGCGACAACTCGGCGATGAACCGCTCGAGCGGCCTGACCGGTGCGGCGCCGATCTGGGGCGCCGTCATGCGCGGCATCCTCTTCGACGACGAGCGCAAGGCCGTTGTCGAAGAGGCGCGGGCGATGTTCGGTCTCGAGTGGGTCTCGCGCTTCGAGCAGCCGGACAACGTCGTCGAGCGCAGCGTCTGCAACGTCCTGTCGCTGAACAACCTCGGCACGGCATGTCGCGAGTACAAGAGCGAGTACTTCCTCGAGGCGTTCGCCGGCGGCGGCGATGACGCCGTCGCCCAAAGCGCGCCCGGAGCGCCCGTCGACGGCGCCGCCCCCCCGCCCGCCGCCCCGCTCGGCGTCGACGGCCAGCCCATCGCACCCGCCGCCGGCGGCGACGTCTGGGCCACGCTCGGCGCCGTCGTCGTGCCGCAGGGGCCGCCGCCACCGGAGCTGATCGCGCAGGCCGAGGCAGAGAAGAAGCCGCTGAAGTGGGCACCGGCCGTGCTGTGCGCACCGGACGCGGTGACGGGTTTTGGGGCGGACAAGGTGCAGGGCGTGGCCGTTCTGCCGCTGCCGGCCGAGGAGCAGGAGCGCGCCGGGGCGATCGAGTGGGCGCGCACGAACGGGTTCGCGGCGATCGAGCCGTCGGAGGTATGCAGCCAGGCGCTCGTCGACGCGGCGCTGGCGCCAGGGTCGCTGCCCGGGCCCGACGTGCCGATCTCGGCCACGTTCGGCATCACCGCCACAGGCCGCACGGCGTACTCGCAGAGCGTCTATCGCCTGAACCTCGTCCCCGGCACCCGGCTCGACGGCCGGACCGTATTGACCGGCACCGTGACGTTCAACCCATCCGAGATCGAGTACTTCAAGGTCGAGCTCAGCCGGCGCGACGTCGTGCCCGCGGAGTGGATGACGCTCGGCCAGACGCACACGACCGCCGTCGTCGACGGCCAGCTCGAGGTGCTGGACGCAGCCAGCCTGGCACCGGGCGACTACACTGTGCGGCTGGTGCTCGTGAAGAAGGACGGCAACTTCCTCGACCCGCCGTACAGCGTCCCGATTCGCATCGGGGCAGCGCCGTGACCGGCCGTGTGCCGTCGACCAAAGGGGAAGGACCGTCATGAAGACCGTTGTCCTCGGCCTGTTCGATGACCTGGACACCGCCCGCCGCGTGCTGAACCAGCTGGCGGCGTCGCCGCTCGACCTCGATCAGATCAGCGTCGTGCACGGGGACCTCGACACGCAGCGCGGCTTGGCGCGCGAGGCCGGCCTGCCCGCCCACCGCGGTCCGATGGCCGGCGTCGTGGCCGGTGCGTTGATCGGCGCCGCGCTCGGCTACTACGCCGGCACGGCGCTGGCGCCCGAGGCCGTCGGCTGGCTGCTGGCCCTCGCGCTCGGCGCCGTCATCGGCGCCCTCGTCGGCGGGGCGCTCGGCGCGATCTCGGAGACGGTGCGGGTGCCCAAGGTCCACCAGGCCGAGGTCCTCCAGGCGATCGGCGAAGGCGCCACGGCGCTCGTCGTCCGCTCCGACAGCTTGCCGACGGCCCGGGCCGTCGGCGACCTCTTCCGCGTGGCCGGCTCACGTGAGCTCTCACCGCTCGGCCCGCCCGCTCCCCAGACGGATGCCGAAGACCCCGCGGCCGCCGCCGCAGCCGTCGAGGCCGAGGAGGGCGTGATCGCCGAGCCGCTCGGCGAGTCGTTCGCCGGCGCGGCGACCGCCTCCGAGACCGCCCGGTTCGCACAGTTCGCCCCGCCGGCCGGGTCCGACCAAGCACCCGCAGCGGCCGGTTTCGCCCCCGTGCAGCCATCGGCCGTCGAGCCGGCCAACCCGAGCGCGCCGCCGTCGACACCCGAGACGATCTTCGCCCCGCCGTGGCGCCGCGGCGTCGTCGACCCGGCCGACGTGGCACCGGCGCCGGCGCCGTCAACGCCCGGTGCGGCGTACGTGCCGGTCGCGGCACCGCCAACGTCGTTCGCCCCATCGACGGACGCGGGTGCGATGCGCCCCGCAGACATCGGGCCGGCCGCCGAAAGCGCCCCCGCGATGGACACGGCGGCATTGGACGCGGCGCCGCCGGCATCCGCCGCCCCCACGTCGGTCGCGACCGGGCGGCCCGAACCCGCGTCGCCACCGCCCGCACCGGTGACCGCCGGCCGCACCGCGACGCAGCGGATCGCCCGCATCCTCCTCGACGCGATCGAGGATGCCGAGCGCATGCCCGCCACGCCCGCCACGCCCGCCACGCCCGCGGCCAAGCGGACGCCGCGCAAGCGAGCGACGTGACGGTCCCGTGAAGATCTATACCCGGACCGGCGACAAAGGTGAGACGGGCCTGTTCGGCGGCGACCGCGTCCCCAAGACCCACCCGCGGGTCGAGGCCTACGGCGACGTCGACGAGCTGAACAGCACGATCGGCCTGGCGCTCGCCCTGGGCGGAGCGGACGCCCCGGGCGACCTCGTCGCCGCCCTGCGCCACATCCAGGACCGCCTGTTCGATCTCGGCGCCGACCTCGCCACACCACCGGACACCGCGGCGGGCGACTGGCTGAAGCGCGTGCCGCCCGCGTGGGCGACCGAACTCGAGGGGGAGATCGACGCGCTCACGTCGACGCTGCCGCCGCTATCGGCGTTCATCCTGCCCGGCGGCACGCCCCTCGCCGGTGCGCTCCACTTGGCGCGCACGGTCTGCCGGCGCGCCGAACGTCGGGTCCTGGCGGCGGCCAAGGCGGGGGAAACGATCAGTCCGCCCGTCGTCATGTATCTCAACCGGCTGAGCGACTACCTGTTCATGGCGGCGCGGTACGCGAACGCGCGGGCGGGCGTGGGCGACGTGGCATGGCGGCCGGGGGGGTAGCTGCGCCGCGAATCGTTCCCATCGGCAAGATCCCCATCGGCCAAAATGCCCCTACCGGTGGGTCATCGCGACGGGCAATCATGGTCGTTGGCCGGTGGGGGGAAGAACGGACGCGGGTCACTCGTCGTCCGGCTCCCTCGCCACCTTCACCACCGCCCCCTCGCCGCTCCGCGCGTCGATGAGGACCTCCATCGGCTCCACCAGCCGATGGTGCCGCACCCACGCCGTCTCGCGCGCCACCGGCTGCGCATCCAGCCAATCCCAGTCGATCAGCGCGCCGCGGCGCTCGCTGGCGGTGAAGTAGCCGATACCCAGGCTCGTCATGTTGTGGAAGAAGTGCGTCCCCTGCGACGGCTCGACCGGCATGCCGGCCAGGTCGCATTCGACGATGACGCGCGCACCGGCGATGTCGCGCCAGGCCACCGGGATGCCGAGCCAGCGGTCGGCGGTGCCCCACCGTCCTGGGCCGACCAGCAAGTACGGTCGGCCCTCGGCCTGCAGCGCGGCGTTGACGGCTGCGACCTCGAGCGCGATGTCGGCTGTGCGCTGCCGATCGAACACATCACGCCGGACGGTGACGATGTCGGTCACATCGACGGTCCGGCCGACGCCAAGGGCTTTGCTGCACGCGATGAAGGCGTCCGACGGCGCGATGGCGGTCAAATCGATCGCCTGGGCTGCCGTGCCAAGGACGAGCGGGCGGATCTGCAGGAACGCGAACTCGTGCGGCGCGGGCGACGGGCGCAGGCAGACCGCGAACTCGATTTCGACCGGGCCGGACATGCCAAGCGTGCCGAGCTCGAGCAGCCGCTGCAGCGTCTCGCACAGCGGCAGGAGGTGGTGCTTCAGGATCGGCGCGAAGGTCACGAGCCGCACACCGGGCCGCGACAGCCCGTCGTACACCGCGTCGTTGTCCGGCACGTAGACCGAGGCGACCGGCCAAAGCGTATCGTGGCGCTCGGCGTCCGCCAGCCCGAGTTCGACGAGCGCCGACTCGGGCTCCGGATTGTGAAAGCTGGCCGGGCGGGTAACGTCCAACGCCCAGAACGTGCGCTGAGCGTTGGCCAGGATGTCCTCGGGCAGCGAGAGCTGCGGCAGCCACTCGGGGTGGGCGGGCGAGAACCGTACCGCCCGCCCGCCGTCGACGACCGTCTTGCCGAGCCCGAGCGCGACGGTCGCGATGCCTTCCTCGGCCCGCATGTCGCGCACCGGATAGAAGTTGTGCGACTGCGCCACACCTGAGAAGTGCGGATACACCACGTCGCCGTACCGATCGCCGACGATCTGCATGATGACGACGGCCATCTTCTCGTCCTCGACGCGGTTCGGCGTCGCGGCGAAGTACGCCTTGGCCGCCGTGAAGTACGTCGCGGCGTAGATGTGCTTGATGGCCGCTTCGAGCGCCGCCTGTCGCTCCCCCGGCGTCGCAGCGTTGTTGGGCAGCATGTGCGTCGGGTAGACGCCGGCGGCCGGCAGGTGGTGCGAGTCCTCGAGCAGGCTCGAGGAGCGCACGGCCAGCGGCTGGTCGGCGCGCGCGAGGAAGGCGGCCAGATCGGCGCTCACATGCGGCGGCAGCGGCGTTTCAAGGAAGCGCGCGAGGATGGCGTGGTCATCCGACTCGCGCAGCGCGAACGCTTGCAGGTCGGCGGCGCCGACGAAGGCGTCGAAGACATCGGTGGCCAGGACGGCCGTCGTCGGCACGAACAGGCGGATCCGCGGCAGGTCGCGGGCGATGTCGCCGCGCGACAGCAGGTCGAACGTGAAGGCCAGACCGCGTCCCTTCCCCCCCAAGCTGCCGCTGCCGATGCGCACGAACGTGTCGCGGGCGTCGGCGCGGGCGGCGGCGAAGTCGACGACCTGGCCGCGGCGAAGCGCGTCGCGGGTCTGCTGCAGGCGATCGATGAGGAACGCCCGCATGTCGCCCGTGGTGGCGAAGTCGTCGACATGGAGCGTGCGCAGCTCGGACGCCAGAGCGAACTCGGTGCGGGCCATCAGCCAGTTCGAGAAGCCGTTGCGCTTTGCGTGCCCGACCAGCACGTCGTCCGGCAATGTCGGCAGCACGCCCACCAGCGCATCGACGTCGGCGGCCCGAGCGACCTCGGCGCCGTCCTCGCCGCGGAACACGAATTCACCGAAGCCCAGTCGGTCGAGCATGAAGTTGTTGAACTCGTTCAACAGCGTCGGCGAGTTCTTGTTCACGAAGGCCGCGCCGAGCACCTCGGCGTCCGCACGGAAGCGGTCCTGGGACGATTGCAGGAGGAGCGGCGTCTCGGCGTCGACGGCGCGGATCTGCCGCAGCAGCTCGAGGCCGGCCTCGTTGTCGTCGACGCCGCCGCGCGGGAACCGGACGTCGCTGATCACGGCCAGGACGTGGTCTTGTGACGCTTGGTAGAGCGCCCAGCCCTCCTCGAACGTCGTCGCCAGGAGCAGCCGCGGCCGCAGCCGGCGCCGCAGCAGCCGCTGATCGAGGTTCAGGCTCTGGGCGATGAGCTGGTCCGTCTGGCGCGTCAGCGCGCTGAAGACGAGCGGCAGGTAAGACGAGATGAACGGGACGCTGTCCTCCACCAGGATGATGCTGCGCACCCCGCCGACGCGGGCGTCGTGCTCGGCGTTGCGGCTGTCCTCGAGGAGGCGGATGATCGCGAGGAACAGCCGGACATCGCCCCGCCAGAGCAACACGCCGTCGATGTGCGGGATCGCGCCCGGTCCGCCGGGGATGCCGAACAGCTCGCGCATGTCGTAGGCCATGATGAACACGGGCACGTCGGCGCACAGCGCTTTGGCCTGCCGCCCGAAGTCGGAAGCGCCGACATCGTTGACGGCGGCGATCGTAATGACGATGTCGAATGGACGCTCGGCGAGCGCCTCGAGCGCGCGGGCGCGGGTCGAGACGCGGGTGATCTCCGGCGGGCCTTCGAGCGACAAGCTCTGGTACGTCGTGAAGATCAGCTCGGCCAGATGGGCGCCCTCGGACAGCGTGTACGAGTCGTACAGGCTGGCGACCAGAAGGACCCGCCGGACGCGGAACGACAGCAGCGTCTGGAGCTGGCTGGTCTGGACGTCGTACGCCTCGACGATCGCCTCGAGGTCGGGCGCGGGGCCGGGCAACGGCGCGGGACGACCGGGCGATGCGATCGCGCCGCTCCGGCCGTCCTCCCCCATCGCCATGTGTTCGTCGTACCGGTCGGCTAGACGAGGCCCTGGTCGAGCATCGCGTTCGCCACCTTCAGGAAGCCGGCGATGTTCGCGCCGGCCAGGAGGTTGCCCTTCACGCCGTAGGTCTCGGCCGCACCGGCCGCCGCGGCATGGATGCCGGTCATGATCCGGTCGAGCTGGGCGTCCACCTGGGCACGGTCCCAGTTGTCGAACTGCGCGTTCTGCGTCATCTCGAGCGCCGACGTCGCCACCCCGCCCGCGTTCGCGGCCTTGGCCGGACCGAAGGCGATGCCGGCGCCGTGGAAGATGTCGATCGCCTCCAGCGTCGACGGCATGTTCGCGCCCTCGCTGACCGCCTTGCACCCGCCCGCGACGAGCGCCTTGGCGTCGGCCGCCTCGATCTCGTTCTGCGTCGCGCACGGCAGCGCGATGTCGCACGGGACGGCCCACGGGCGCTTCCCGGCGTGGAACGTGCTGCCCGCGAACTGGGCGGTGTACTCCTCGATCCGGCCGCGGCGGACGTTCTTGAGGTCCATGATCCACGCCAGCTTCTCGCGATCGATGCCGGCCGGATCGTGCACGAAGCCGTTCGAGTCCGAGGCCGTGACGACCTTGCCGCCGTAGTCGAGGACCTTCTCGATGCAGTACTGCGAGACGTTGCCGCTGCCGCTGACCGTGCACGTGCGGCCTTCGATCGTGTCGCCGCGGGCCTTCAGCATCTCGCGCAGGAAGTAGACCTGGCCGTAGCCGGTGGCCTCGGGCCGGATGAGCGACCCGCCCCAACCCCAGCCCTTGCCCGTCAGGACGCCGTCCCAGCTCTTCGTCAGCCGCTTGTACTGCCCGAACAGGAAGCCGATCTCGCGCCCGCCGACACCGATGTCGCCGGCCGGGACGTCGATGTTCGGGCCGATGTGGCGGAACAACTCGGTCATGAACGACTGGCAGAAGCGCATGACCTCGCCGTCCGACTTGCCCTTGGGATCGAAGTCGCTGCCGCCCTTGCCGCCGCCGATCGGGCGGGTGGTCAGGGCGTTCTTGAAGATCTGCTCGAAGCCGAGGAACTTGATGATCGACAGGTTCACGGACGGATGGAACCGCAGCCCGCCCTTGTACGGCCCGATCGCGCTGTTGAACTGCACCCGCATCCCGCGGTTCACCTGCACCTTGCCGCTGTCGTCCACCCACGGCACGCGGAACGTGATCACGCGCTCCGGCTCCGTCAGCCGCTCCAGGATGGCGGCCTCGCGGTACTGCGGGTTGCGCTCGAAGACGGGCTCGAGCGTCTCGAGGACCTCCCAGACGGCCTGGTGGAACTCGGGCTGGTTCGGATCGCGCTGCTGGATGGTTTCGAAGACGGCCTTGGCATACATGGAGGCATGTCGTCCTGGGTGCGATACGGGTACGGGCGTAGATGCGGGGGCGGCCAAACGCGGGGGAGGGTAGGACGATCGGGGGTTGGGGGCAAGCGATGGTGCGGCGCACGGCCATCATTGCCGTTGTGCGCGTCGAAGAACACCGAACGTGCGGTGCGACCTCGTTCGACGGGTCGCACCGCACGTGTTGGCCTACGCCACTGTCGGAAGGCGTGGAGCGCCTAGTGCTCTGTCACTGCAGGGTCTGCGGACAACTGCCTCTGTCGGATAGCCGAAGCGTGTCGAGTGACAGAGTACTAGCGTTGTGGCGAAGCGATCTGCCGGCGGATCCCGAGGCCCAGGATGACCAGCAACCCGGCCGCGGCGAGGAACAGCGTGCGCATCTGGCGGGCCGGCCCACCGGAGCCGGTCTTGGGCATCGATGCCGGCATCGCTTGGCCCGAGGAGGCCTTGGCGTCCACGCTCGGCACCGCCACCAGCGCCGGCTCGCCGCCGGCAAGGCCCATGGCGAAGATGGTGTAGACCGTTCCGGCCTCCAGCGTCAGGCCCGGAACCGACAGCGCTACCGTGTCCGTGCCCGTCGGGCGGACATCGAGGGCGTAGGTGCCGGCGTCCACGGGCAGGTAGTCACCCGTCTGCTTGAAGGCGATGTTCTTGAAGAGCACCGGGCCGCCGGCGGCCACGGCGATGTCCACCGCCGGCGCGTCGGGCGAAGCGTGGACGAACCGGACATGGGCCTTGCCCGCGGCCGGCGCGGCGTTGTTGTCAGTCAGCACCAGCGGTGCGATCTCCGCCAGCTTGCCCACCGCTACCACGGTGTAGTCCGTTCCTGCCGCCAGGTCGAGGTTGGCATCGATGACCGCCGGCTCGGTCTTGCCCGTCGGGACCACCTTGACACCGTACTTGCCTGCGGCCAGGCCGGCATACGCGGTGATGCCCTTGAACGATGCGTTCGTGAAGGCGGGCTTGTCCGCCACCCATACGTCGACGGCGGGGCCGTCCGGCGAGGCGTGCACGACGCGTACCCGCGCCTGGTTGTCTTGGGCGGCGGCCGGCTGGGCAGCCAGCCACGTTCCAAGGACAGCGAGCGCGGCCGCGGCAAAGGTAGAGCGCTTCATGAAGGGCAATCTCCTGGTCATGGTGCGAACGAGTGCAGCGCCGGCGGCCGCGGAACGACCGCACGCCCTTCGTTCAACAGTGGGTGATGCATGGTTGCCACTCGAGGACGCGGCCAACCGTTGTGACGACCAGTGTAACGAGTGAAACCCTATACATCGAGACTTTGTATAAGGTTTCGGTCGGGGTCTCATCTTCCTGTCATGTTCCGCGCGGGATTCGACGGTCGAAATCGCGCACTTGGTCCTCCGACAACGGCTCGATGCGCACCTGCGGCACCCGCAGGTCGGGCGGCGGGTCGCCGGGGCGGGCGGGGGCGTACGTACTCAGCGAGAGGAAGAACGTGACGCGGTCCTCGCGTCGGGTTATCTCGCCGCGCAGCCCCGCGATGGCCGTGTCCAGCTCCAGGCGCCGCAGTAACGTCGACTTGCCGCGGCCAAGGCGCCACTCGCGCCAGTTCGCGGGCTTGTGGCGGGCCAGATCGGCGGCTTCGGCGATCGTGAGCGTGACGGCGTCGGCGGAGTCGCCGCGGAGCGTCGCTTCGAGGCGGGCCCAGACGCCGCCGGCGTCGCGCGACGTCGGATCGATAGACGCGCACCCGTTGGTCGCTGCGAGGTCATCGGCCTCGACCACGCGCACCCGGGCGCGCGGGTGCAGCGCCTCGGCCGTCGCCGACGGTCTTGAAGACGTGGCCGCCGCGGGACTCGATGGCTGTGCGAAGAAGGGCGTCGTGTTGCGCGAGGGCGGTCTGCATCGCGTCGCGGTCGCGCTCCCACAGGGCGGTGCTGCCGGCGATGTCGGTGAAGAGGAAGGTGACGGTGCCGGTGGGCAGGGGGGGCATACCTGGGACTCCGCGACAGGGGCACGATGAGCCGAGGGCAACGCATTGTCCCACGCCAAGTGTGCTGTCGCCAGCCAACGCAGGGCTGTCCCGTTCTCGGTAGCCTGTCCCGCGCGGGCCCCCTCCCTGGCCGGCTTCGCCGGCCTGTCCCTCCCCCAATTCTGGTGGAGGGACCTGTTGGGGACAGCTCGGCAGGCCAGGGCGCGCTTGGTTTCACCCCGCCCTCAGCATTGGGGGCGGGGTCGGCGCGCACAGCGCGCCGGGGGAGGGGGCCAGCGCAGGGCACTCGATGGAGAACGGGACAACACTGCCAGCCAACGTTTCAACGGCTGTCCAGTCGTGCGACGTACGGCAGAAGTATCCGTGAACCCGCCGGCGCCCCCCGCCGCAGGACGAAGAACCGATTGCGGATCCAAACCACACCCGGCTCGACCGGATCGTCGAAGAACGTCACCACTTGGTCGACGCTGCCGTTGCCATCCGTGTCGATCCGGAAGCTGCGCGGCCCGTTTGCGTACGCCAGGCCGCAGTCCTGGGCCATCGCGGTGCGCACCTGCCGGCCGTCGGCGCGGGTGACGGTCGTCGTCAGCACGCCGTCGACGATGTCGACGTCCCACGACCACGGCGTGCCGACGTTCGTGTGGCCGGCGTAGTGCCCGGCCAGCACCGGCCACGCATCGGGCCGCTGGGGGCAGCTCGGGCGGGGCGACGTCGAGGGCGCGGGGACGAGGAAGGCGTCGATCGCACACGTGGCGGAGCCGTAGAGCGCGCCGAAGCCGTTCGTCAGCGTCGCCACCGCGAAGCGCCGCTCGGGCACCCAGTCGAGCGTCGCCATCCAGCCCCAGGCGCTGCCGGGGTGCCGCTTCAACGTGACGTTCCCGTGGGACTGGGTGATGACCCCGAAGCCGTAGGCCTCGCCTTCGGCCGACTCCATCGCCACGAGCGGCGACGTCATGAGGCGCGCCGACGCCGGCGTCAACACGTCGCCGCCGCCGTCCATGAGCACCGTCGCCCAGCGCACGAGGTCGCCGGCCGTGCTGTGGGCGTAGCCCGTGGGGTGGCGCGCCCAATTGTCCTGATCGCTCGGCCGCCAGATCGCCAAGCCGCCATTGAAGATGTCGTTCCAGTGCCCGAACGCGAAGTTCCCGCGCGCCTCGACCTCGCCGGCCAACATCGTCGTGTCCCGCATCCCGGCCCGCGTGAAGACCTCGCGCTGCATGTACTCCGGGAAGCCCATGCCGCTGACGCGCTCGATCACGTGGCCCAGATACATGTAGTTGGCGCTCGAGTAGTTCCAGAACCGCCCGGGCGGGTTGAACGGGATCGTCGCCCCCTGCTCGAGCACCCAGCGGCCCATCGCCGCCGGGTCGGGCTTGCCGTAGAGGTCCGATTCCTGCGTCGCCGAGTTGTCCGGCAGCCCGCTCGTGTGCTGCAGGAGGTCGCGGATCGTCACCCGGTCCTCGAACCCCGGCTCGGCGAAGCGCACCTCCGGCACGTAGCGCGACAGCGGCGCGTCGAGGTCAACAAGACCGCGGTCGACGAGGCGCAGCACGCCGGCCGCGGAGAGCATCTTCGTCGTCGACCCGATCCGGAACTGCGTCGCGGCGTCGACCGCGTCGTCCCGGTCCTTGTGCTTCCGCCCGAAGCCCTCGGCCATGACGAGTTCGCCGTCCTGCATGACGGCGACGGATGCGCCGATCAGGCCGCCGGACGCCATCTCGCCGCGCACGCACGTGCGGAACGCGTCGACCGGATCGCCCCGCTGCGCCGATGTCGGACGGGCGACCATTGCGCCGAAAGCGAGGGCGAGGCAGGCAGTCGCGATGCGCGCCCTCACCCGAACCGCTCCACCCCGAACCCCCGCCCCGCCTCCGGCATCCCCCCCGTCACCAACCCCTCGGCGATCAGCGCCCCCGTGATCGGCGCCAGCAGCACGCCGTTGCGATGATGCCCCGTCGCCAGCCACAGCCCGTCGATGGCCGTCGGCCCCAGGATCGGCGCGTCGTCGCGGCTCGTCGGCCGCAGGCCCGCCCATGTCTCGACGAGCGGCAGCTCATCGACGCCCGGCACCGCCTCCCATGCCCCGTCCAGCAGCCCGCGGATCCCGCCGGCCGTCAGCGTCGTGTCGAATCCCTGCTCCTCGACCGTGGCCCCGACGAGCAGCCGCCCGTCGCCGCGCGGCACGAGGTAGGCGTCGGGCGCCCAGATCATCCGCGTCACGATCGGCGCGGCCGCATCCATCCGGAGCGCCAGCATCTGTCCCTTCACCGGCCGAACCGGCGGCCGGGCGATCTCCGGCAGCCCCGGCAGGCCGCGCGACCACGCGCCGGCGGCGACGACGACGGCGTCGGCGGCCAGTGTTTCGATATCTCGCACATCGCCCGCATCGCGACCGTCGACGGCGACCGCGACATCGACGCCGCCCACCCGTCCGTGCTCGGTCCGCAGCCCGACGACCTCGGTGTGCTCGCGCAGCACGCCCCCCGCCCGCCGGTACGCCGCCGCGAGCGCGACGACGACGGCGCGGTTGTCGACGCAGTGATCGTCCGGGCTGAACACCGCGGCCGTGGTCGATCGCGACAGGTACGGTTCGAGTTGCCGCGCCTCGGCGCCGGACAGCCACTCGACGGTCAGGCCGTGACGCTGCTGCAGATCGTGCCTGAACTTCAGCTGCGCCGCGTCGTCCCGATCGAGCGCGACGAGCAGCGCGCCGTCCGTGCGGTAGTCGACGTCGATCCCGGTCGCGGCCGACAGCTCGGCGGCGTATGCGGGCCACAGCGCGCGCCCCGCGAGGAGCAGCGGCAGCAGCCGCTCCTCGGCCGGCTCGACCTCGGCGTGCGGCGGCAGCATCCCGGCGGCGGCCCATGACGCGCCGCGGCCGGCTTCACCGCGCTCGACGATCGTCGACGGGACGCCGCGCTTGGCCAGCTCCCAACCGATCGCCAGGCCGATGATCCCGCCGCCGACGATGACGATCATCAGCGGCCGGCGGTCGCCAACCGGTGGAACGTCACGACCGTCAGCGCGAACACCGCCACGCCGGTGGCCTGGTGGAGCAGCGCGAGCGAGAGCGGCACGTGCTGGACGATGACGGTCACGCCCAGCGCGATCTGCACGCCCACGAGCACGACGAGCGCCGCCGCCGGCCGTGCGATCCGACCCGCGCCCGCCCGGCGCGCCGCGAGGGCGAGCGCAGCGGCCACGGCGAGGACCGCCCATGCCAGCCAGCGGTGGACCCAGTGCACGCCGAGCGGCACCTCGGTCACGCTCTGCCACCACGTCGGCGCAGCGCTGAGCAGCCCGTCGGGCAGCAGTTGGCCGAGCATGCGCGGCCACGTGTCCGAAACCGTGCCGGCCTTGAGCCCGGCCATCAACCCGCCCCACACGATCTGGATCGTCACGACCGCGACGAGCAGCCACCCCAAGCGGCGCAGCCGGCGCGCCGATCCGTCGTCGCGCGCCCGCTCGGGCGACGCATCGCGTGCCGAAGTCGCGTCACCCGCGACCTCCGCCGGGCGCATCGCCAGCCAGATCGTGAACGCCAGCAGCGCCAGCGCCGCCATCAGGTGCGCCGTCAGCCGGTAGTGGCTCACGCTCGGCCGATCGACGAGGCCGCTGGCGACCATGAGCCAGCCGAGGAGACCCTGGAGGCCGAAGCCGATGACGACCGCCCAATAGGGCCCGCTCCGCCGCCACGGAATCGTCCGGCGGAAGAGGAAGACGAGGAGCGGCAGCAACACGGCCAGGCCGGCCAGGCGGGCGACGAGCCGGTGGAACCACTCGATGAGGAAGATCCGCCGGTAGCCGTCCAGCGTCATGTCGGCGTTCACGGTCCGGCCCTCCGGGCTCTGTTGGTACTGCGCGAACGCCTCCTGCCACGCCGCCTCGCCCATCGGCGGCACGACGCCCGTCACGGCATCCCACTCGACGATCGACAGCCCGGCGCGCGACAGACGGACGAAGCCGCCGACGACGACCATCCCCGCCACGAGAGCGGCGACGGTCCAGAGCCAGATGCGGACGGAACGGGTCGGTGGCGGGGTCATCGGGAGGACTCCAGTGGCGCGAGGCGCGCCGTGAAGTGGCGCAAGAAGGGGGCGGCTTCGACGATCCGCAGTCCGCCGATCGCCTCGCGCTCGGCAAAGACCTCGAGGATCGTCTCGACGACGTAGTCGATGTGGCTCTGCGTATACACGCGCCGCGGCACCGCCAGCCGGACGAGCTCCATCCGCGCCGCATCCGCGAACATCAGCGTCCCGATCTCCACCGAGCGGATGCCGCCCTGCACGTAGAGCGCATTCGCCAGCGCGACGCCCGGCAGCGCGGCCGGCGGGACGTGCGGCAGGAAGGCCTTGGCGTCGATATATACGGCGTGGCCGCCGGGCGGCTGGATGATCGGGACGCCGGCGCGGCTGATGTGGTCGCCCAGGTAGGCGACGCTGGCGGCGCGGTAGGCCAGGTAGTCCTCGTCGAGCGCCTCGTGCAATCCGACGGCGATCGCCTCGAGGTCGCGGCCGGCCAGGCCGCCGTACGTCGGGTAGCCCTCCGTCAGGATCAGCAGGTTCTCTTCCTGGCGCGCCAGCACGTCGTCGTTCGTGCACAGGAAGCCGCCGATGTTCGCCATCCCGTCCTTCTTGGCGCTCATCGTGCAGCCGTCGCCGAGGGCCATCATCGCCCGCGCGATGTCGATCGGCGCGTGGTCGGCGTAGCCCGGCTCGCGCTGCTTGATGAACCAGGCGTTCTCGGCGAAGCGGCAGGCGTCGAAGTAGAGCGGCACGCCGTGGCGGTGGCACGTCTCGCTGACGGCCGTCGCGTTGCCCATGCTCACCGGCTGGCCGCCGCCCGAGTTGTTCGTCACCGTCAGCATGACGAGCGGCACCCGCCCGCGGTTCTCGGTCAGCAGCCGGTCGAGCGCCGCGACGTCCATGTTGCCCTTGAACGGGTGGCTCTCCGCCGGGTCGGCCGCCTCGGCGCACGGCAGGTCCACCGCCCGCGCGCCGACGAACTCGACGTTGGCCCGCGTCGTGTCGAAGTGCGTGTTGTTCGGGACGATGTCGCCCGCCTTGCACATCACGGAGAACAGGATCCGCTCCGCCGCCCGCCCCTGGTGCGTCGGGATCACGTGGCCGTAGCCGAAGATGTCCCGCACCGCGTCGCGGAACACCGGCCAGCTCCGGCTGCCGGCATAACTCTCGTCGCCGACCATCATCCCGGCCCACTGCTGGACGCTCATCGCCCCGGTCCCGCTGTCCGTCAGCAGGTCGATCAGGACGGCATCCGCCGGCACCTGGAACAGGTTCCACTCGGCCGCGCGCAGGTGGGCCTCGCGCTCGGCGCGCGTCGTGCGGCGGATCGGCTCGACGGACTTGATGCGGAAGGGCTCGATGATCGTGTGGGGCATGGGTGGGGGCTCGCGGGGAGGACGGCGGGATCGTCAGTATACGGCCGCACTGCCTGCGGCCCTCACCCCCCGACCCCCTCCCCCGAGTCTGGGGGAGGGGAGGATCACGGGTTGGGGGATTCCGACGAACGTGCGCATCGTTCGGTGCGTGGGCTCAGTTGCCCTCGAGTACGGGCGGCCGCGACGCGATCGGCAGCCAGATCCGATGCCGGGGCGGCGGCGTCGAGGCCGCCGGATCCGGGGTTGTCGAGGGGCGTACGGTCGGGGTGGGCGATGCCTGTCCCGTGGCCGTGCCCGATGGCCGGCCGGTCGGTGTTGCGGACGGACCGCCGGTCGGCGACGGCCCAGCGGTCGACGTCACCTGCGCCGTCGCCGTCGGTGTCGCCGATGGCCGCGGGCCGGCGACTGCCTTTGGCGCGCTGAAGGCGGACGTGTCGCCGCCGGCGTCGGTGGCCGTGGCGGTCAGGAACGGGCCGCCGAAGCCGCCCGGCAGCGTCAGCTGCCACATGCCGGCGCCGTCGGCGCGCGTGCGGCCCTCGAAGCGACCGCCTTCATCGACGGCATCGGAAAAGACCTCGACCACGCAGAGTGCGCACGCCGTGCCGCGCGCCGATGTCGGCAGGGCCTCGACGATGACGGGTGCCGCGAGGCCGTGGTTCCCGCCGTCGACCAGGGCGATGCCCGGGCCGCCGTTGGCGTGGATCTGATTGGCGGTGAGCGTGTTGCCGACCGTGGCGCCGAACTTTCCGTTGATGTCGACGCCGGCCAGCTCGTTGAACGCGATCACGTTCGGCTCGCCGTCGCCCTCGCCGCCGATCCGGCTGCCGGTGGCCCCGCCGTGCACGTACACGCCGCTGTAGCTGTTGGAGAGCGCACGCACCGCGCTCGCGTCCGCCCCGATCACGTTTCCGACGACGCGCGTGCCGATCGCCCCGCCGATCTGCAGGCCGGCGCACGTGTTGCCGGACAGGAGGTTGCGCGCCGCCGCGTCGCCGCCGACGCGATGGTCGCGCGGCACATCGCCGCCGGCGATATCCTCGATCGAGACGCCGCCGCAGCGGTTGCCCGGCGCCGCCAGCCCGAGCGCGTCCGTGCCGACGTAGTTGCCTTCGATCCGGCTCCCGACGCCGTCGAGAAGGCGGATCCCGATGTGGAAGTCGTGAATGACCAGCCCGCGCACCGTCGCGCCCGCGCCGCGGACGACGATGCCGGCCGGGCAGCAGGCGGGCAGCAACGAGCCGTCCAGCACGATCTTGAGCACGCCGTTCAGCGCCTGCCCGACGGGCGCCGTGTTCGGCCGCGCCCCGGCCTGCGAGTAGCCGTCGATCGTCGTCGCGCCGTCGTAGATCTCACGCAGCGGGGTGGTTGGCCGGATCGTACACGGTCCGCCCAGCGTGCAGCCCGCATCGCCGGCCGGGATCGCGAACCCGATCCGGTCGGCCCCGGCGGCAGCGTCGGCCGCGATCAGCGCCTCGCGCAGCGAGCAGTGCGCACCGCTGCAGGCGCCATCATCGAGATCGTCGGTCGTCGTCACCACCCACTGCCGCCCGCCAGCGACCGTCGGCGTCGGCGTCGGCGTCGGCGTCGGCGACAACGTCGTGGCCGTAGGCGTCGGCCCGCTGGTGGCGCTTGCGGTCGCGATTGACGTCGCTCCCCCGCGGACCCCGCCTGCCCAGAAGCCGCTCGCCACCTGCCCTGCCGCACCCCGCGATCGCCCGACGACCGGCTGGCCGAGCGTGCCAACGATCTGGTACCCGCCGCCGGCGACCGCGCCGCCACCCGCCCCGACGACGCCGGTCGCGAGGTGCACGTCAGCCGCGGCGGTGGCCAGGAACAGCGCCGGCAGCACGGCGGCGACGGCGGCGACGGCGGCGAATGCCCGCGGTCGGGCGCGGTCGCCGAGCGGCCGGCGGAAGGAACTCAACGATCGACGGCGCATGGGCTACCTCCTCAAACGGCGCGCATCACTGCAGGGATGCCAGCATCCGCACGGTCCCGGTGCCTCGCGCCAGGCTGCCCAGCGCCTTGCCGATGACGGTGCCCTGCGGCGCATCGGGACCGGCGCGCATCGCGTGTCCGGCCGTCGCCGCGCTGACGAGCAGGTCGCCCGGCCGGATCGGCCCGTTCTCGGCCGAGGCCTTCACCGGCACCACACCGACGACGGCCAACGGTACGGTTCCCGCCGGCGCACCTTCGTCGGCGTCCTGCCCGCCGACAAAGCCGGGCGCGGTGGAGTAGACACCGGCGACCGCCGCCTCGTAGGCCGACGTCGTCCGCACGAGCCGCCCGTCGGCGCCGATCGCCAGGACGTCGCCCGGGGCGAGGCCGTCGGCGGCCGGCAGCAGCTCGGCGAAGTCCGCGCCGCCCGCGTTCCAGGCGCCGTCGGCGTAGGCCTGGCCGTTGCCCTCGAGGCGGAACTTGGCGTCCCAGCTCTGGTCGACGGCGCGCAGGAAGCGGCCGCCGTTGCCCTGGAGCACCAGCACCTCGCCGCTGCCGCTGTTGTTCAGGTGGGTGTTGCCGTACGTGCTGTTGTTCGTGAAGTAGGCCGCCATCCCGGAGGCGGTGTGCGTGCTGATGGATCGCAGCGCGGCCCGCTCCGGCCCGCTGCCCCCGCCGGCGGCGATCACCGCGTTGAACGTCGTGCTCTGGCCGACAACGCCTGCGCCGTCCGTGCTCTCGCCCTTGATCGCGTCCGACGTCGTCGCGACGCCGTGCACGGCGTGGGCGGTGCCCGAGCTGTCCTCGGCGTGGATCCCCTCGGCGCCGCTGACCCAGAGCCCGACGCCGCCGCTGCTGCTGAACCGCCCGCCGTACGCCTCGCCCGTGCCGATGCCGTGCACGGCGGCGCTCGGGGCGGTGCCGGCGCTGCTGGCGAAGACCCCGTCGCCGTTCGTGCCGTTGGCCGAGAGGCCGATCGATCCCTGGGCGATCAGGCCGGGCCCGACCGAACCGTCGGCGCGCACCCCGACCTCGCCCGTCCCGTGCATGCCCGTGCCCAGATCGGCCGTCCCGACGACGCCGGTGCCGCCGAGGCCGCTGGCGATGCCGTGGACGCCCTTGGCACCGGCGGCGGCGGCGATGCCGATGACCCCGGCGTCGCCCGTCTCGGAGAAGCCGGAAACGCCGACGACCGCGCCGCGGCCGAAGACGCCGGTCGGTCCCTGGCCCCCGACCCCGGCGGCGAACCCGCCGCTCGTCTCGCCGAACACGCCGAAGTCCATCTGGCTGGTGCCGTGCACGCCGTGGCCGCCGCGGCTCTCGCCCGCGACGCCGCTGCCCGCGCCTTCGTTGGCCGCGGTGAGCAGCGGCGTCGCGGCATCCGACGCGATCCGCGCGCCCGGTCGGAGCGACAGCGCGTACGGCACGGCCAGCACGGCCTGCCGCGGCGCCATCCACTGGCCGTCGACGCCGATCCGCAGCCAGAGCGCTCGCCCGTCGACCGCACCGGCCGGGGCATCGAGCTCGACGCTGAAGACCCCGTCCAACAGCGGTGTTCCGGGGACGGTCACATCGCCGCCGACCTGGCTGCCGGCGACGGCGTCGTCCCAGAACTGGAAGCGGAGGTCGTGGGCGCCCGTGAGCGGCTGACCGCCGCCGTCGGTCAGCCGTCCCTGGTAGCTGAAGCGCGCCGCCACGGCCTGACCCTGTGTCGCGACGTGGACGGATCGATCGAGCAGCGACGGAGCGGCACCCTCGGCCGTGCCGCCGATGAGCGCGGTGAGGCCGGCAAACACGATGACGGGCAGGCGCAGGCGTGACATGGTGACCCTCCGGAAGCTGCGAGCGTCGATGGAGCGCGATCGACTGAGCCTAGCCGACCAGGTCACCCCTCGCGCTCGGCCGACTGGCCAGTTCATGCCGGGCCAGTCGGCCGAGCGCGAGGGGTGATCGCAGCCCCGGCGATCACGACCGCCCGGTCCGCACGGGCCGCCGTCCCGGCCTGTGCTATCCTCGCCCGGCCGGCGATCCCGTCGGGGCGTTCGGCGCTCCGCCAGCCTTCCCAGCAGCCTTCCCAGCCACCTTCCTACCCCCGAGGTCCCGCCATGTCGAACGCCCGATCCCACGTACCCGCCCCGATCAACGAACCCGTCCAAAGCTACGCCCCCGGCACCCCCGAGCGCGCCGCGCTCAAGGCCAAGCTTGCCGCCATGCGCGCCGACCGCGTCGACATCCCGGCGATCATCGGCGGGCGGGAGGTACGGACCGGGCGGACGGGCGACGTGAAGGCGCCGCACGACCACGCGGCCAACCTCGGCATCTACCACAAGGCCGGTGCGGCCGAGGCGCAGGCGGCCGTCGACGCGGCGCTGGCCGCGCGGGCCGACTGGGCGGCACTGCCGTGGACGGAGCGCGCTGCTGTATTCCTGCGGGCGGCGGCGCTCCTCACCGGGCCGTGGCGGCAGGTGTTGAACGCGTCGACGATGCTCGGCCAGAGCAAGAACGCGTTCCAAGCCGAGATCGACGCGGCCTGCGAGCTCATCGACTTCTGGCGCTTCAACGCCCACTTCACGGCCGAGCTCTACGGCCAGCAGCCGATCTCGTCGCCGGGGATGTGGAACCGGCTGGAATACCGCGGCCTCGAGGGCTTCGTCTTCGCCGTCACGCCGTTCAACTTCACGTCGATCGGCGGCAACCTGCCGACCGCGCCGGCGCTGATGGGCTGCACCGTCGTCTGGAAGCCGGCCTCCACGGCGGTCCTGTCGGCCTACTGGACGATGAAGCTCCTCGAGGCGTCCGGCCTGCCGCCCGGCGTGATCAACATGGTGCCCGGCGACGGCGCGGACGTCGGCGACCCCGTCCTGGCCTCGCCCGACCTCGCCGGTCTCCACTTCACGGGCTCGACGAACACGTTCCAGCACATGTGGCGCACGATCGGCGGCGGCATCGAGCGCTACCGGACCTATCCGCGGATCGTCGGCGAGACGGGCGGCAAGGACTTCATCGTCGCCCACGCCTCGGCCGACGCGGACGCCGTGGCGACGGCCGTCGTGCGCGGCGGCTACGAGTACCAGGGCCAGAAGTGCTCCGCCGCGAGCCGCGTCTACGTGCCGGACACGCTCTGGCCGAAGGTCCGCGCGTCCATCGTCGCCCAGCTGGCCGAGGTGAAGATGGGGCCGGTCGAGGACTTCACGAACTTCGTGAACGCCGTCATCGATCGGAAGAGCTGGGCCAACCTCACGGGCTACATCGAGCAAGCTCGGCGGGACGGCGTCGAGATCGTCGCCGGCGGCGGGAGCTCCGATCGCGACGGCTGGTACGTCGAGCCGACGCTCCTGCGCGTCGACGACCCCGGCTACCGGACGATGTGCGAGGAGCTGTTCGGCCCGATCGTGACGCTCCACGTCTACCCGGAAGCGCGGTGGGCCGAGACGCTGGACATCGTCGACCGCACGAGCCCGTACGCCCTGACCGGCAGCGTCTTCGCCGACGACCGGATGGCCGTCGACCAAGCGATGCGCGCCCTCGTCAACGCCGCCGGCAACTTCTACGTCAACGACAAGCCCACCGGCGCCGTCGTCGGCCAGCAGCCCTTCGGCGGCGCACGCGCCTCGGGCACGAACGACAAGGCGGGCTCGGCGCTGAACCTGACGCGCTGGGTCTCGGCCCGGGCGATCAAGGAGACGTTCGACCCGCCGCGGCACTTTGGGTACCCGTTCCTCGGGGCGGATCGGTGATTTCTGGTTGTACTACTACGAAAGTCGTACGCCTTTGCGCCGCAGACTCTACCCTTGGCGTATGGTGCGCCGCCCGATCGACCTCTATCCTCAGCGCGTCGCTCGGGTCAGTGGGATCTCTCATGGCCGGATGCGCGCAACGATAACCAGCGAAAGCGTGGAGGCTCACATGAAGAAGCTCGTCGTAATGACGGCCGGTGTTGGAGTGGTGGCGGGCGTGGCGATGGCCGCGGCCGGGATGTTCCAGGGTGGGCAGCCGGCGGTGTACGCCAGCCGCCTGGCCGGGATCCAGGGAGCAGGCGCGACGGGTATCCAGGTGCAGAACCTGGACGCGACGCAGTCGGCGACGGTGTTGGCGGACTTCTACAAGCAGAGCACGTCGGCGGTGACGGCGATCCAGGTGTCGCGGCCGAACGTACCGGCGGGCGGCGCGGTGAACATGTACCTGCCGACGGTGACGGAGCTGACGAACGGCGCGTACGCGGCGATCATCAGCGCCGACCGCCAGATCGCGGCGATCGCGCGCACGGACTGGACGACGTCGGGCGCTGCGGCGATCTACTCGAACGTTCAGCCGGGCAAGGAAGTGTTCGTGCCGTTGTCGGTCATCAAGTACTACGGCCAGACGTCGCTCGTGTCGATCCAGAACACGGACACGGGCCAGGTGGCCACGGTGACCGTTGAGCTGTTCGCGCAGGGCAACACGACGGCGGTGGTGAACAAGACGTACCAGGTGCAGCCGGGTTCGTCGGTGACGCTCGACCTTTCGAAGGACGCGGCGTTCATCGGCGTGCAGCCGAACACGCCGGGCGGCTTCCTGGGTTCGATGAAGGTGACGAGCGCGGTGGACGTGGGCGTCCAGTCGTTCGTCGACATCGAGAGCAGCCAGAAGGCCGTGTACGCGTTCGAAGGCGTGCCGCCG
Organism: Candidatus Avedoeria danica; assembly: GCA_016703025.1. Lineage (NCBI taxonomy): Bacteria > Bacillati > Chloroflexota > Ardenticatenia > Candidatus Epilineales > Candidatus Epilineaceae > Candidatus Avedoeria > Candidatus Avedoeria danica. The sequence continues at coordinate 15,753 of JADJCV010000002.1, read as the reverse complement.
GAAGGCGCCGCGATGAAGCTGTACGCGCCGCTGATCCGCAAGGAGCAGCTGGCGGGGACGAACGCGGGCGGGGCGAAGGGCTTCTCGACCGGTATCTCGGTCGTGAACCCGACGAACGCGCCGGTGAACGTGACGGCGAAGTACTACGGGGGCTCGGCGGAGTGCGCCGGCAACTCGTACACGGAGGGCCCGGCGGCCATTCCGGCGGGTTCGAGCCACGTGTTCTACCAGCCGACGGCGGCGACGCTGCCGAAGGGCTGCGTGGGTTCGGCCGTGCTCGAGTCGGATGGCAACATCCTGGCGATCGTGAACGACTCGAAGAACCTGACCGAGACGTCGGCTGCGTACAACGCGGTTCCGGCGGCGCAGGGCGCGACGAAGGTGGCCTTGCCGCTGGCGCGCCGCGGTCACACGACGGCGAAGTTCACGACGGGCATCCAGGTGATGAACATCGGCACCGGGCCGGCGAACATCGAAGTCGTGTTCGCGGATGACAAGGGCGTTGGCCTGAGCTCCTGCGGCGCGGCGTGCAAGGTCGTGGTCCAGCCGCTGAACGCCTGGACGTTCTTCCCGAGCAATTCGCTGAACGCGATGCCGGTGAACTCGTTCGGCTCCGCGGTCGTCACCAGCGACCAGCCGATCGTCGTCATCGTGAACGACATCTCGGAAGTCGGTTCGGTCGACGCTGCCACCTACAACGGCATCAAGGCCGACCTCTAATCTCAGTCCCTCCCGGCCGGTACCGCCGGTCGGGTTGATCTGAACCCGCGGGCCCTGCGCGAAAGCGTGGGGCCCGCGTTTTTGTTGTTCGGTACGTTGCACTGCGACCAGGCGCGGTTTCGGTCACGATCAGCGGCGGGCCACATTGGAGGCCTCGAGCGCCTTGCTGACCCGCGACAAGCCCCCGCACAACACAAAGTACACCACCGCCGCAAACAACAACGCCTCCCGAAACCGCCCCAAGTGCTCCGGCTGATTCACGACGCTCCGCGCCACCCCGAACAGCTCCGTCAGCCCGAGGATCAGCACGAGCGACGTGTCCTTGAGTAGCGCGATGAACTGACCGACGATCGCGGGCACGACGGCGCGCAGGGCCTGCGGCAGGATGACGAGCCGGTGCATCGCCACGTGGCCCAGCCCGAGCGCGCGCGCGGCGTCGTACTGCCCGGCGCCGACGGCGTTCAGACCGCCGCGGACGTCCTCGGCCACGTAGGCCGCGCTGAACAGCGTCAGGCCGAACATCGCCCGCAGCACCGTGTCCGGGCGCCAGGCGTCGGGCAGGGCGAGCGGCACGACGAGCGAGGCCATGAACAGGATCGTGATCAACGGCAGGCCGCGGATGCACTCGATGGCGGCGACGGACGTCCAGCGCACGAGCGGCAGAGAGCTGCGCCGGCCGAGCGCGAGCAGGATGCCGAGCGGCAACGACAGGCCGATGGCGGTTGCGGCCAGGATGAGCGTGAGGAGCAGCCCGCCCCAGAGGTTCATCGGCACGGCCGACGAGCCGACGCCTCGGAGCACGATGAGCGAGGCGAGCACGGCACCGAGGAGCCACAGGAGCGCGCGCTCGCCCGAACGGCCGCGACGGGCCGCGAGCCAGAGCGCGGCAGCGGTCATCGCCAGCGCCGCGGCCGGCCGCCAGGCGGCGTCGACGGGATAGCGGAAGAGGACGAAGAGCCGCAGGTTCGCGCCGACGACGCCCCAATCGGCCGTCCACAAGAGCCAGCGCAGCAGCGGCGGCACGGTCCACCACACGAGGAGCGCCGCCAGGATCGTCAGCGCGGCCTGCGCCGCCAGCCACCACGGGCCGTGCCGGCGGACGATCGCGTACGCACGCGACGTCATCATCGCCCGACCCAGCGCGCGCGGCGGCTGTAGGCGTTCATCGCCAGCGACGTGCCGAGGCTGATCGTCAGGTAGACGGCCATGACGATGCCGAGAACGGCGACGAACTGCCCAGTCTGGTTGCCGACGGTCTGGCTGACGTTGAACAGGTCGGGGTAGCCGATGAAGATCGCCAGCGACGAGTTCTTGGCGAGGTTCAGGTACTGATTCGTCAGCGGCGGGACGATGACCCGCATCGCCTGCGGCAGGACGATGAGCCGCAGCGCCTGGCCCTCGCGCAACCCCACCGCGCGCGCGGCCTCGAGCTGGCCGTGCGAGACCGCCTCGATGCCGCTGCGGACGACCTCGGCGATGAACGCGCCGGTGTAGACGACGAGGCCGAACAGGAGCGCCGCGAACTCGGGCGAGAGGACGAGGCCGCCGTCGTAGCCGAACCGGCCGGTCGTCGGCAGGTCGAGGGCGAGGAACGGCGCGCCGTCCGTGAGCTGCCACCACGCGATGGCAGCGCCCTTGCGGCTGAGGAGCAGCCAGGCCGTCTGCGTCGCCGCACCGCCCGCCGCCCCCGCCGCGTTGCCGACCGGCCCGAGCGCGATCGCCTCGCTGAGCGGCGGCAGCGCGCGGAGCAGGCTGAGCCAGAGCACCAGCTGGAGCACGAGCGGCGTGTTCCGCAGCGCCTCGATGTAGCCCCGCGCCATCCCGCCGAGCAGCACGTTGCCCGACAACCGCGCCAGCGCGACCGCAAACCCCCACACCGTGGCGAGCACGATGCCCAGCACCGCGACGCGCAGCGTGTTCGCCAGGCCGACGACGAGCGCCCGGCCGTAACTGTCGGTGGGCGCGAACGCCGGCCCCTCGCTGATCCCGAATCCTGCCACGTTCCGCAGGAAGCCGAGCCCCGGCACGAGGTTGCGGGCGCGCATGTCCGCCAGCACGCCGGCGGCCAGCCACCCGACGAGCGCCAGGACGAGCGCGGCGACAGCGAGCTGGGCGACGGCGGCGCGGATGCGTTCGTGGCGGAGGGGGTGGGTCATGGGTGGCCTACGGCCCCCGCCCCCGGCGCTGTCGCGCCGACCCCTCCCCCAATGCTGGGGGAGGGGCGAGAGGACGCCGGATCATCGAGGACTGCTACCGGAACGGCGGGCTATAGAGCAATCCCCCCTCCGTCCACAACCGGTTTGCCCCCCGCGGCAGCTTGAACGGCGTGTCGGGGCCGAGGTTGCGGTCGTAGATCTCGGCGTAGTTGCCGACGGCGCGGATCACGCCGACCATGAAGTCATTGGTGAGGCCGAGGCCCTCGCCGAGGGCATCCTCGACGCCGAGGAGGCGGCGGATCTCGGGATCTTCGCTGGTGAGGAAGGTGTCGACGTTCTGGCTGGTGATGCCGAACTCCTCGGCGGCGATCACGCCGTAGACGACCCAGTTCACGGCGTCCGCCCACTGCGCGTCGCCCTGGAGGACGGCGGGGCCAAGGGGTTCCTTGGAGAGCGTGAGGTCGAGGATCACGTGGGCCGTCGGGTCGGCAAGCGTCGTCTGGCGCGAGGCGAGCTGGGACTTGTCGCTGGTGACGGCATCGCAGCGGCCGCCGTCGTAGGCGCTGAAGACCTGGTCCGTGTCCTCGAGGACGACGGGCGTGAACGCCGCGCCGGCCTTGCGCATCGCGTCGCCCAGATTCTTCTCGGTCGTCGTGCCGGAGCCGACGCAGATGTTGGCGCCGTCCAGGCCAGCCAGGCTGTCGACGTTCAGGTCGGCGCGGACCATCATGCCCTGGCCGTCGTAAAACGTCGTCGGGCTGAAGTCCAGGCCGTTCTGGGTGTCGCGCGCGAGCGTGAACGTGGTGTTGCGCACGAGGACGTCGACCTCGCCGGTCTGGAGCGCCGTGAACCGCTGCTGCGCGGTGAGCGGCGTGAAGTCGACGGCGGCCGCGTCGCCCAGCACGGCGGCGGCGATGGCGCGGCAGAAGTCAACGTCGAAGCCCTTGTACTCGCCGCTTGGGTCGAGGTAGCCGAAGCCGGGGAGCTTGTCCTGGACGCCGCAGTTGAGGCGACCGCGCTGGCGGACGGTGGCGAGGAGGGCGCCCGATGAGGCCGGGGCGGGAGCGGCCGATGCGTCGGCGGATGCGCCCGCCGTCGTCACGCCTGTGTCGGCCGGGAGGGACGATGTCGTGGCGCCCGTCGTCGTGATCGACGAGCCGGCGCCGGCCTCTCCGGGCGCGGCGGGGGCGTCGGCCGCCGGGGCATCGGCGGGGGCGTCGGGGTCGGCGCCCGTGCAGGCGGCGACGGCGAGCAGGCCGAGCGCGAGGGCGCCGGTGGCCAGGGTGGTGGTGAACCGGCGGATCCGCATCGTCGCGCCTCCTCGGGGGCGTGCGATGGGCGCACGCGGGTGGGGTGGGGTGGGCGGGGTGGACGGCGAGTATATCGACGTGGATCGGGGGTGGTCAATGGGACGGCGCTGCTCAACTCCACATGTGAAGTGCGTGACAGTACCCTTGTGTACTTCGCCAAGTACACATGTGAACTGGGCCCAAGTACACATGTGTACGGGGTTCGAGTACACGGTAGTACCTTGAACGGTCCGCACGCCGATGTCTTCACAGAGAAGGGCGGGCTGACTGAGGAGGCTCGATTGCCGACGCTCACCCTCGCCACCTGGAACCTCCGCCGCCCCGCCGCCCAGCCCAATGCGCGCTCGGCGACGCTCCGGCAGCACATCGACCGCGTGGCCGCGGACGTCTGGGTGCTGACCGAGACGCACGATTCGATCACGCCGGGCGACGGGTACGCGGCGGTGTCGACGACCGGCACGGACCGGGCGCACTGGCCGGGCGAGCGGTGGGTGACGATCTGGTCGCGGTGGCCGATCGAGCGGCTGGCGGCGACGGGGGATCCGGAGCGGGCGGTGGCGGCGCGGGTGATCGTGGAGTCGGAGGTGGGGTCGCGAGAAGCGTCGGCATCGGCAGGCACGGACGGCGAACGCGGCCTCATCGTCTACGGCACCGTCCTGCCGTGGATCGGCAGCGTGTGGCGGGACATTCCGTGGCGCGACGGGGCGTTCGCGGCGGCGCTCGAGACGCAGGCGGCGGACTGGCGGGCGTTGCGGGCCGCGTATCCCAAGGACGACTTGTTCGTGCTGGGCGACCTGAACCAGGACTTGGTCGATGGCCCGCCCCACTACTATGGCTCGCGCGCGAACCGGCGGCTGTTGTTGGAAGCATTGGGCAGCGCCGGGCTCATCGCGGTGACGGGGGGCGACGGGGATCCGGTGCGGCGGGGGGCGGGGCCGGAGATGCAGGGGGCGGCGTGCATCGACCACATCTGCATGCCGAAGCCGTCGACACTGGCATCGGAATCGGAATCGACGAGGGCGCGATGGCGAGCGGGGGCGGCGTGGCGGTGGCCGGACGGGGCGCGATCGGAGTTGCGGGGGGTGTCGGATCACTTTGGGGTGGCGGTGCGGGTATCAGACGGAGGTCAAGGATGGCGATGAACGGAGCGGCGAACGGTGCGGTCACCGGCGGCGTGCGGACGGTGCTGCGACTTGAGGGTCTGTTGGTGCTGGTGGCGGCGGCGCTGGCGTACGGCCGGTTCGGCCTCGGCTGGGGCACGTTTGCGCTGTTCTTCCTGGTGCCCGACGTGTCGTTCCTCGGCTATCTTGCTGGGCCCCGGGCCGGGGCGGCGGCGTACAACGCGGCGCATTCGTATGTCGGTGCGGCGGCGTGCATCGCGGCGGGCGTGCTGTTGGCGGGGACGTTCCCGCAGTGGGTGACGGGGGCAGGGTTGATCTGGGCGGCGCACATCGGGATGGACCGCGCGATCGGCTTCGGATTGAAGTACGCGACGGGGTTCGGGGCGACGCACTTGGGGGCGATCGGGCGGGGGCGGGCGTCGTGACGGCCGTGACGGGTGCGTCGGGCACGCCGGACGGGATGCATGGGACGGGCGTCACGATCCGACCACTCGTCCCCGACGACGTCCCGGCGCTGATCCCGCTGCGCCGGGAGGCGCTCGAAACGGCGCCGCTGGTTTTCGGCTCGTCGCCCGAGGACGACGGGCGCGGCGGGTCGGAGGCGTACATGCGCGCGTCGCTGGCGGACGACGATGCCGCGGCGGTGATCGGGGCGTTCGACGGGGATCGACTGGTGGGGATGCTCGGGGTCATCCGCGAACAGGAGGCCAAGGCACGACATCGCGCCTACATCTGGGGCATGTACGTAATGCCCGCGTACCGCCGGGCCGGCGTCGGCGCGGCACTGGTGGCGGGGGCAGTCGAGCGGGCGCGGGGGTGGGACGGGGTGATCCAGGTGGGCCTGTCGGCGACGGAGGCGGCGGAGGGGGCGGAGCGGCTGTATAGGAGGGCGGGGTTTCGGGAGTGGGGGCACGAGCCGCGGGCGTTGTGTTGGGAGGGGGAGTTCGTGGGGGAGCGGCACTTCGTGTTGGAGTTTGGGGCGGGCTGACGCAAGCGCGCTGGACGCCTTGGTCTCCGCCCCGTCTCGCCCGCTCGACAGCGGCTGGTTCGGCCGACCGCCATCCGGCCGACCGCCTCGCCTAACGCCAGCCGCCTACCGCCATCCGATCGGCAAGTACACCTGTGCTCTCGTCCCTCCCGGCTCACCCCCCGCAAGCCACGGCACGTACCGCTCTCGCGGCGCGGGCGTGGCCGTCCCGCCGAGCCGGGGCGCGTCGAGGGGGATCCCGACGTAGCTGGCGGCGTCGACGCTGCCGGTGTCGCTCGTCTCGGACACGACGACGACGACGGGCTGGTCGCTCGTGACGAGGCCGGAGCCGCGGGTGCCGCGGTGGGACGGGTGCAGCTGGGACCGGTCATAGGTGACGGACTCGTAGGGCGGCACGTCGTAGCGGCACGGTGCGCCGCACGGGAGGCGGGCGGCGTCGCCCTCGCGCCAATAGGCGAAGTCGATCGTTGCGGTCACGGCGCCGACGTTCATGACGGTGGCCGTGCTGTACAAGCGGTCCGGGCCGTAGTCGAGCATGAACTCGGGGACGGCGACGGTCTTGGCTGCCTCGTCGGCGCCGAGCGCCGGGTAGGCGGCGGACTGGACGGTCTTGTCGTCGCCATGGTTCACGACGGCCAGGATCGGGCCGTCGGCCTCGAGGACGGCCGCGCCCTGGCAGTGGATCGGCAGGGCCGCGTGCACGGGTTGGTAGAAGACCAACGTGCCGTGCCCGGGCAAGGTCACCGGCTGCTCGGTCGCGGTGAGGTCGTGGCAGGCCGGCGAGGTACCGCGGTACTCGGCGCGCACCTGCACCTGTGCGGCCGACGGGTTCACGACCGAGATTCCGGTGGAGCGCGTGCGCTGGTCGAAGTCCATGTACATCTTGCGGACGAGCGGCGCGTAGAGCGTGCGCGCTGCCCGTTCGGCAGGTACGCCGGAGACGGCGTAGGCGCCCCTGTCGCTCCAGTCGAGCTCGACGACCGAGGCGACGGCGATCGGCGCGTCGTGACTCACCAGGCGCGCCGAGCCGGCGAACGGTGGCCAGGTCCAGTCGCGCCCGAGCTCGAGGACGATCGCCGAACCGGCCGGGACGTCGAAGGGCTTCTCCCAAGTCGGCGTGGCGCCGCCGCTCGGCCAGAGCGTCATCGTCACCCGCGTCGGGCGGTCCGGATCGGTGTTCTGAATGGCGATGCGCGACGTCTGGCCGTAGGACTTCGCGAGCACGAGCGGCAGGATGACGTCCGTGCTCGCTTCAACATCGCGGTACATCACCCGCCGCCCATCGCCCCACGACAGCCGCGCCACGGCCGCCGTCGGGCGGTCGGTGGAGATCCGTACGGCGTAGTCGCCCGGCGGGAGGCCGTGGGCGGAGGGCAGCGCGTCGCGGAACGCGCTGCCGGGGAAGACGGACTGGACGATGCGGTCGATCGGCGATGTGGTGCCGGTTCCCGCGTGTGGCCCGGCGGCGACGAGGAACGTGGCGTTTTCGGTGCCGACGTTTTGGGCGGTGAGGGTGCTGTGGGCGTTGGGGCCGAGGTGGGGGGGCATCGGGATGTCCTTCTTGGGGTGCTGAGGCGATGCGGGTGCGGTGCGGTGCGGTGCTGTGGTGTGGTGGGGCAGCGATGGGGCGGTGCTGCGCGGCACGGGTGCCATGACCGTGCGGGGGAGCGATGGGCGACATCGGAATCGGCGGGGGGAGCGACTTGAGAGGGCGGGGTTCTGGCGGTATAGTGCGGGCAATCCTGATCCGGCGCATCATGCGTCTGGACGGCAGGGTTGCCCCGCAAGGCGAGTGGACTTGATCCGGCGGTCCAGCGCACGCGTGCCCATGCCCCTCGCTGCGAAGGGCAGAGGATTGAATGGGGAGCAGGGCACGGGTACTGTGCGTGTTACCGGAGCCGCATTTCACAAGCAGACAGGGACAAGCGTGAACTACGTCGATGCAAACCTGATGCCCGAAGAGGTCGTCATCTATCGGACCAGGCTTCACTGGATCCTGTTCGCCGGTCCCGTCCTCGCGACGGTTGTCTTGGCCGCCCTGTGGTCGGCGATGTCCTCCGCCGACTATGTATCCGATGCCGGCACCAGCGTGTTTCTCGTCATTGCGGTCCTTTTCGGCATCGCGTTTCTGGCCGGGTATATCGAGTACCGCTCATCGGAATTCGCCGTCACAAACCAGCGCGTCCTCTTCAAGGTCGGCTTTCTCCGTCATCGTTCCATCGAGATCCTTCTGGCAAAGGTCGAGGCTCTCACTGTAGATCAGCCGCTGCTCGGACGAATTCTGGACTACGGCTCCATTACGATCGGAGGCACGGGCGGCACACAGGAGCGCTTCAATCGCATCCGAGCGCCGCACGATTTCCGCAGGACGGTTCAGGAGCAAGCAGGGCCGCACGCGGAAACCCCGCCGGCGTCGGATGAGGAGTCGGGGGAGCACATCGAGCGGGAGTGAATCCAGCACGGGCGGGCGCCGCGGTTTCGTACTGCCGAAGTAGCGCAATCCGGTGACGATGACCGGGCGGCAGATGGTGAGCGCGGTGCAGGATATCGCCTGATGGATCATCGAGCTCGGTCCCCCATTAACGCCAATTCGGCGTGATCGCGCCCCAGGCACGGCGATAGGGGCGCCGCTTGCTGCGCCCCGGTTCGCAAGACGTGTCGGTGCGCATGTCCAGCGAGGGCGCAGCAAGCAGCGCCCCTACGCGGAAATCACGCGGCGGCCTGTCGGATGATTGGCAGGCGACCGGTGATCGTCTTGCGCCGCCAGGGCAGTAGGTGCGATGATTCGGCAGCCACAGGCAATCTCGACACGTAGGACTCATTCATGCCCATCAAGCGAGGCAACACCCGCCCCACCGCCGCCAACATCGGCTACGAGGCGCAGCCTGGCAGATGGGCCGATAGTAGGCCTCGCGGCAGCACCGGAGGACGCCGTCGAGTACAGCCTGTCCTCCCTGGCCTAATCTTCCGAAGGTTTCGCGGACGCTCGAGGTCGCTCGGCCTGAGGGGGGAGGGGGCGCAGGCGCGCCCCCGGGGATCCGGACACCATACTGAACCTTGGTCCCCCCCTGCGCCGCCTGAGGCGCGGTGGCAGCATTTGGGGGGGCTGGCGGCGGCGGGCCGGCTAGGGCAGCGAGGGCAGCTGGTCGACGACGCGATGGCGGGGATCGAGCGGGACAACCCTGCCCTGGCGGGGGTGCTGCCGAAGGACTACGCGCCCCGTCGCTGGACAAGCAGCGGCTGGGGCAGCTCATCGACATGGTGAGAAACATCCGGGTGGGCGACGAGGCGAGCCGGGCGAAGGACATCCTGGGGCGGGTCTACGAGTACTTCCTGGGGCAGTTCGCGAGTGCCGAGGGCAAGAAGGGCGGCCAGTTCTACACGCCGCGCTGCGTGGTCAAGCTGCTGGTGGAGATGATCGAGCCCTACAGGGGCCGGGTGTACGACCCCTGCTGCGGCTCGTCGGGCATGTTCGTGCAGTCGGTGGAGTTCATCCGGGCACATGCACGCGGCAACGGCAATGGGGGCAGGGCCAAGGCGGACATCTCGATCTACGGGCAGGAGTCGAACTACACCACCTGGCGCCTGGCCCGGATGAACCTCGCCATCCGCGGCATCGACCTGGGCCAGATCGCCCAAGGCGACAGGTTCCACAACGACCTGCACCCCGACCTGCGGGCCGACTTCATCCTGGCCAACCCGCCCTTCAACATCTCCGACTGGGGCGGCCAGCGCTTGCGCAAGCGACAAACGCTGGCAGTACGGCGCGCCGCCGGCGGGCAACGCCAACTTCGCCTGGGTGCAGCACATCGTTCACCACCTGGCGCCCGCGGGCGTGGCGGGGTTCGTGCTCGCCAACGGGTCGATGTCGTCCAACCAGTCCGGCGAGGGCGAGATCCGCAAGAACCTGATCGAGGCCGACCTCGTGGACTGCATGGTGGCCATGCCGGGCCAGCTCTTCTACTCCACGCAGATCCCGGTGTGCCTGTGGTTCCTGGCGCGCGACCGCAGGAACGGCTCGTACCGCGACCGGCGCGGCCAGGTGCTCTTCATCGACGCCCGCAAGCTCGGCCCATGGCGGACCGCACGCACCGCGAGCTGACGGACGAGGACATCGCGCGCATCGCCGACACGTACCACGCGTGGCGGGGCGAGGAGGCGGCGGGCGAGCCGCGGGGACGTGGCCGGCTTCTGCAGGAGCGCGGCGCTCGACGAGGTGCGCAAGCACGGACATGTGCTGACGCCGGGGCGGTACGTGGGGGCGGAGGCGGTGGAGGAGGATGGGGAGGCGTTTGAGGAGAAGATGCGGCGGTTGGCGGGGTGTTGCGGGAGCAGCAGGCGGAGGGGCGCGGCTGGATGGGGTGATTGCGGAGAACCTGAGGGGCTTGGGTATGGGGGTGAAACATCGTCCCTTTGGTTCGATGTCCTTGCCGGAGTCGACGCGAAACGGACTGACGCGTCCAAAGGCCGTACGTGGCGTCGGGGTCAAGATGGTCAACATGGGCGAACTGTTCGCTCATCCGCGGCTCCGCAATGCACACATGGATCGCGTACCGCTGGATGCGTCAGAGTCAGACCGGTTTCTGCTGAAAGAAGCGTGACTTGGTTTCCGACGAGGCAATCATTGGTTTTGGAAGGGGCTGGCGCTGATCTTCCTAGAGGATGATGAACTGGCGTGACGTTCGAGCGCTACGACCCGTGTCAGACTCGACCTCGAAAAGCCGATCCGTCCTTCTACTTACTTTGCGGTGCAGTCGCACCACGGCCAGGCTGCTATTCGAAGCATAGTTGAACAAGGCGCAGGTGCATCGGGGATTCGCGGAAGCGATCTCGCAACTCTAGATGTTTGGTGGTGCCCGTTGCATGAACAACGCGCCATCGCCCACATCCTCTGCACGCTGGACGACAAGATCGAGCTGAACCGGCGGATGAGCGAGACGCTGGAGGCGATGGCGCGGGCGCTGTTCAAGTCGTGGTTCGTGGACTTCGAGCCGGTGCGGGCTAAGGCGGAGGGGCGGGGGACGGGGTTGCCGGAGGGGGTGGCGGGGTTGTTTCCGGGGCGGTTGGTGGGGTCGGAGGGGGGGGAGATTCCGGAGGGGTGGGGGGTTGGGACGCTCGGTGCCGTACTCCGCCAGCGAATAGAGCGCTGTGTCGCATCAGCCGAGACAGCGGCACGGCCATATGTGCCAATTGACTGCATCTCTTCGAAGTCGCTCTCCCTGACGACTAGCAAGCCTGGGGAGGAGGCGCAGAGCAGCCTGTCGAAGTTCTACAAGGACGACTTGCTCTTTGGGGCGATGCGGCCGCATCTCCATAAGGTATGCATTGCACCGTTTGATGGCACGACTCGTACCACGGCATTTGTCCTCCATCCTAAGCGCAATGATGACTTTGCCTTCGCGACAATGCTGTTGCACGATCCCGCGACGATTGATTTCGCTACAAGGCATTCCACGGGGAGCACGATCCCCTATGCGGTGTGGGGGGGGGCGATGGACTCCATGCAAGCGATCCTCCCTCCACCGAACGTACGTGCGGGCGTTTAATGACGTGGTTCGGCCCATTTTGGCGCGCATTTCTCAGTCGTATTTTGAGTCGCGTACTCTGCCGACCTGCGTGATGCGCTACTTCCCAAGCTCATCTCCGGCCAACTCCGCATCCCCGCCGCCGAACGCATCGCCGCCGAGGTGGCGTGATGGCGCCCGTGCCGGATCGGCATCATCGGCGGTCGATCCGGTTGAAGGGGTACGATTATTCCAGCCCCGGCGCGTATTTCGTCACGGTCTGCACGGAGAATGCGGAACGCCTGTCGGTGACATTGGAGATGAGGTGATGCGGCTGAACGACGCCAAGGGGCTCGCACGAGCGGCGCGCTCGATTCGGTGCCTCTGGCGTAGCATGCGTTTCTAAAGGACAATGCGCGAACGCCATGAGTGATCCGACTTGCTCAACTGGAGACAATAATGTCAGATTCCCCCGCTCGAACGGACGCCCGCACGAAGTCTGTGCGTGAATTGCTTAGCGGGACAGAAATACGTTTGATCGATTACTATCAACGCGAATATCTGTGGCAGCGTCGACATGTCCAGGAACCAATGGAAGATCTACAGAACCACTTTTGGCGTCACTACACAATCCGTCAGACGAGCGCAAGTCGGTTGAAGGCTATCCGCGTTACTTTTTGGGTTCCATCGTGGTCTGCAATCGCAACGGCAATCGCTACATCATCGATGGACAGCAGAGACTAACAACTCTAACGCTGCTGTTGATCTATCTCCATGTAATGCAGGAAGACAAGCCTGATATCGTTGACGTCACCCCTATGATCTTTAGCAAGAAGTTTGGTCACAAGTCATTCAATCTGGAGATTCCGGAGCGTACTGTTATCTTCAATTCGTTGTTCAATGCCGAGTCAATCGACGGCTCTGATCGAGGACTTTCCGCACAGAACATTCTTGATCGCTATCAGGACATCGTCGAGTTATTCTGAGGACTTGAGGGCAGGCCTCTCCCTTTCTTCGTCGATTGGCTAGTCGAGTGCGTTGATCTCGTGGAGATCACAGCATTTACAGATGAGGAGGCCTATACAATATTCGAAACGATGAATGATCGCGGATTATCATTGAGCCCTGCCGATATGTTGAAGGGGTACCTTCTGGCAAACATCGACAATGAGATTGACCGTGACCAGCTGAATGGACTGTGGCAGAAACATATCCGACAGCTCGCCGACTCAGACGTGGATGATGTCAGTGACTTCTTCAAGTCCTGGTTGAGAGCACGGCATGCTAAGTCAATTCGCGGCTCGAAGCCCGGCGAAGAGAATAAGGACTGGGAGTGAATCGTTACCGCGTTCCATAAGTGGGTACGGACGAGCGCAAGAGTATAGGACTGAATGGCCCGCAGGACTTCAATCGCTTCTCTATCTCGGACTTCGAGTTCTATGCGCGTCAATACGGCTTGATGCGTCACGCCGCGGCCTCATTTCAGGAAGCACATCAGTCAGGATTGGAGTCCGTTCACTATAATGCAAACAACGGTTTCACATTGCAGTATCCGCTAATACCAGCGCCTTAAATCCAGAGGACTCAGCCGATATCGTGAAGCGCAAGACACGAGTAGTCTCGGCTTTCCTCGACATTTTCTTAGCGCGACGCTTTGTCAACTTTAAGACTACGGCCGGTGCCGCAGTAAAGGGGCGCATTTTCAATTGGATCGTATCGCTGCGTTCACTGGATCTACAAGGAATAGTTGAGTTCTTTATCTCTGCGCTTAATGAAATGGACGCGCAAGGAGAGACTTTTGATGGTATGCGAGACTTCTACCTTCATCAACAAAACAAGCAACGAGTACATCACATTCTTGCGCGCCTCACGGATGCCGTCGAGGTTTGGAGTGGTGGCGAGAGCAGCTTCGACAAGTATAGTTCCACAAAGGCGCGAACGCGATTTAAGCACACATGAGGATGAGTTTGAGAGCGAGGCGGACTTCAACTTGTATCGAAATCGTATTGGAGGATTGGTGTTGCTTCCTCGAGGTACGAATCAAAGCTATAGTGACCAGCCTTATAGCGTGAAACTCAAGCACTACATCAAGAACAATCTGTTGGTGCAGTCCCTGCACCCAGATGCATATGTTCGCAACCCGAACTTTGTGAATGTGGTAGAGCGGCGCAAGCTACCCTTCCAATCACATAGCGATTTCCGGAGATCAGACCTCGATCAGCGTCAGGGATTGTATCAGCGTCTCTGCGAACAGGTATGGTCAGTCGAACGGTTGCGCCACGAATTGGACATGTAAGCGTGCCTACAGATATGCAACACATGTTGCCCGGCGGTCAACTATGACGTTTCGCGGCGTCAACGAGGCCATTGTAGAAGACGCAGCCTGGATTGGCTGCGCAACTTCGGCTGGCAGACGATCCACGGCGCCACCATCGCCCCCGGCGAACCCGCCGCCGAGCGCGACGACTACGGCCAGATGCTCCTCGCCCACCGCCTCCGCACCGCCCTCACCCGCCTCAACCCCGCGCTCCCCGCCGAAGCCCTCGACGACGCCTTCCGCAAGCTCACCCGCCCCGAAGGCCCCGACCTCATCACCCGCAACCGCGCCCTCCACCGCCTCCTCGTCGAGGGCGTCACCGTGGAGTACCGCACCCCCGCCGGCGAGATCCGCGGCGCCCAGGCGCGCGTCCTCGACTACGACGACCCCGCCGCCAACGACTGGCTGGCCGTCAACCAGTTCACCGTCGTGGAGAACCGGCACAAGCGGCGGCCCGACATCGTCCTGTTCGTCAACGGGCTGCCGCTGGCGGTCATCGAATTGAAGAACGCCGCCGACGAGAACGCCACGATCTGGAGCGCACCACCAACTCCAGACCTACAACGCCAGGTGCCGTCCCTCTCGCGCCGAACGCGCCCCGGCTGTCTCCGACGGGCTGGAGGCGCGCGTCGGCACGCTCACCGCCGGGCGCGAGTGGTTCAAGCCGTGGCGGACGATCGCGGCCGACGGTTGCCGGCTTGCACGTGCCGGAGCTGCAGGTCGCTGATCGAGGGCTTGTGCTCGCCGCGGCGCTTCCTGACCTCGTGCGCGACTTCCTCGTATTCGAGGACGACGGCGGGCCGCATCGCCAAGAAGATGGCCGGTTACCACCAGTTCCACGCCGTGCAAGTGGCCGTGGACGAGACATTGCGTGCGGCCGAGCTGCACCGCGCCCCCCCAGAGCGGCCGAGCCCGAGGGCATCTTACGAGACGGGCCGCAAGCTCCGGCGGCAAAGCGGCGACCGGCGCATCGGCGTCGTCTGGCACACCCAGGGTTCGGGGAAGAGCCTGACGATGGCCTTCTACGCGGGCCGCATCATCCGCGAGCCGGCGATGGAGAACCCCACCCTCGTCGTCCTCACCGACCGCAACGACCTCGACGACCAACTCTTCGCTACCTTCTCGCGCTGTAGCGATCTCCTGCGCCAGCCGCCCGTACAAGCCGAGAGCCGCGCGCACCTGCGCGAGCTGCTCAGCGTCGCCGCCGGCGGCGTCGTGTTCACCACGATCCACAAGTTCTTCCCGGAAACCCAGGGCGATCGGCACCCCACCCTCTCCGACCGCCGCAACATCGTCGTCATCGCCGACGAGGCGCATCGCAGCCAGTATGACTTCGTCGACGGCTACGCCGCCCACATGCGCGATGCCTTACCGCACGCCTCCTTCATCGGCTTCACCGGCACGCCCATCGAACTCAAGGACGCCAACACGCGCGCCGTCTTCGGCGACTACATCAGCGTCTACGACATCCAGCGCGCCGTGCAGGACGGCGCGACCGTGCCGATCTACTACGAGAGCCGCCTCGCCAAGCTAGCGCTCGATGAAGCCGAGCGGCCCACGATCGACCCGGACTTCGAAGAGGCCACGGAGGGTGAGGAGGTCGAGCGCAAGGAGAAGTTCAAGAGCAAGTGGGCGCA